>NZ_CATNVN010000132.1:0-5054 GCF_951230505.1 uncultured Neisseria sp. | reverse complement strand
TTGGTACGTTTTTTCATGCGGCGGATTGTACTCGGTTTTTAGGATTTTTTCAGACGGCCTTGTTTATATGGAAAATAAACTTCTAATAACGGATATGTATTGATGCAGGTTTTGTGCTTAAATAGATTCTTCAAACGACCAAAGAAACTGGTTTCTTTGGAACTTGCTTTTGTGGCATAAATTAAATAAATGATAAAGAAGCAATATTTGAGAAAAGGAGAATATCATGCAGAAAGAAATCCGCATAATCATCATGTTATCCGCGTTTTCTGTATCCGCTATGGCGGGAGGGGAAGTTCGGCTCGGTAAGAATAAGGCATACGATAATGAGTATGAACTTGTGGTAGAGCATGAAGTAAATGAAGAAGTTTCACAATTAAATCAAGACGAGTATGCAGTACATCCAATACGTAACGATAGCGGCGTCATGCAGTCAGGAAAAGCAGCTTCAGGCAGACAAGCTGTTTCCCAATACGGGAAACCTAATTTGCCGCCTGTCCGCTTAAATCCGCATCCTTCACGACCTTGATTTCAAAATCAAAGGGCTGCTCCATTTGTTTGGGCAGCCCTTTTGTTTTGTTGGCTCACTCACATTTTTGTTTGCGCAAAACAAGTTTGTAATCGGTTTTGATGCTGGTTTGATCGCCAATCATCTTAAAATCATCTATCAAACAACGGTTTTCTGTACATTTCAACGTGAAATCTGCACCGACCCTATGGCCGTCAAATTGTTTAAATGTTGCCCGGACGGTATGGGGAGAAGTGACCTTGATTTGTAAGGTTTTATGGAAGTTGTCAGGATGATCCTGGTCAAAGCCCAAGTAGTAATGTATCGGCATGTCACATCCCATCTCCATATCGGGTTGCTTACGGATATTTGTGTTGAATTTATTGAATTGTCGGATGATTTTTTGTAGTTCAGGCGTGGTAACACGATTGTGTTCAGAGCCTAAATCCACTTTAGACAGATAAACTTTTTTGACTAAATCTATTTTTGCTTGATTATTTGTGGCGTTATTTGCAGCCGTCGCTTGGGAGGGGAAGATAGTAGTTAACAAGCCGATAACAAAAAGAGAGCGTAGTGTTTTCATGATGTGCATAGGGACGAGATGAAAAGAATCCAAGTATAACGGCATTGAATCTATATTGAATATATTTTTAAGAAATTTAAGTTGAAAAGCAAGGGAAGGATTGGAATCATTGAATGTGATTCTGCAATCTGCTTTACAGGCCGTCTGAATGCGAAAACCGATTTTCAGGCGGCCTTTTGATTTGTTCCCAACCTCACAAACCCTTAAAAATCAGCTATAATGCCCAACTATTTGATTTTCGCTTATCCCATATTGAAATGGCACAAAAAATTCAATCTGTAAAAGGTATGAACGACCTTTTACCTGTCGAACAAAAAGATTTCAAACTGACGGCTGCGTTTTGGCAGGCGTTTGAAGATACGGTCGGTCGCTGGACACGCGCTTACGGCTACCAGCAAATCCGTACGCCGATTGTCGAGCAAACCGGTTTGTTTGTCCGCTCTATCGGCGAGGAAACCGATGTGGTCGGCAAGGAAATGTACACCTTCTCCGATTCAAACGATTCTTTGAGTTTGAGCCTGCGCCCTGAAGGTACGGCTTCTTGTCTGCGTGCTGTGGTCGAACACAACCTTCTGTACAACAGCCCGCAAAAGCTGTGGTATATGGGGCCGATGTTCCGCCGCGAGCGTCCGCAAAAAGGCCGTTATCGTCAGTTCCATCAGGTCGGTATCGAGGCTTTGGGTTTTGAAGGTCCGGATATTGATGCGGAAATCATCGCGATGTCTGCCGGCTTGTGGGAAAAATTGGGTATTCGCGAATACCTGACTTTGGAAATCAACAGCTTGGGCAACCGTGAGGAACGCGCGGCACACCGTGCGGCATTGGTTGAATATTTGACCCGCTATGAGGCGCAACTGGATGAAGACAGCAAACGCCGTCTGAAAACCAATCCTTTGCGCGTTTTGGATACGAAAAACCCTGATTTGCAGGAAATCTGCAACGCGGCGCCGCGTTTGGTGGATTACTTGGGCGAGGCTTCGCAAAACCACTATGTACGCTTCAAGGCGATGTTGGACGGTTTGGGTATTCAATATATTGAAAATCCGCGCTTGGTCCGCGGTTTGGATTATTACAATCAGACGGTTTTTGAGTGGACGACCGACAAACTCGGCGCGCAGGCGACTGTGTGCGGCGGCGGCCGTTACGATGGTTTGATTGAAGAACTTGGCGGTAAGCCTGCACCGTCTATCGGCTTTGCAATGGGTATTGAGCGCCTGCTGCTTTTGGTGAGTGAATACGGCTCTCTGGAAGTGAACGCTGCGCCTGATGTCTATGCAATGCACCAAGGCGAAGGTGCGGACTTGCAGGTAATGAAATACGCGCAAGCTCTACGCGCACAAGGTTTCAATGTGATGCAACATTCCGGCTATCAGAGCCTGAAAGCGCAAATGAAAAAAGCAGACAACAGTGGCGCACGCTTTGCCCTGATTGTGGCTCAGGATGAGCTGGCAAACGGTACGGTTACCCTGAAAGATATGCAGGGCAAACACGAACAGAAAACCGTTGCCGCCGCTGATTTGACAGACACTTTACAACAATGGAAGAACGCATAAATGGCAGCCCATTTGGAAGAACAACAAGAGTTAGACAACTTTAAATATTTTTGGAAACGCACTGGCCGTTGGATCTTTGCCTTGCTGATTGTGGCGGCTTTGGGGTATTTGGGTTACACCATTTACCAAGGCCAAAAAACTTCAAAAGATCAGGAAGCCGCCGCCGTATTGGCGCAAATGGTGGAAAAGGCGCAGCAAAAAACCGACCAAAAGGCCATCAACGCCGATTTGGCCGAATTGCAAAAAAACTATCCTGATTCCATTTCGACAGCCCAAGCTACTTTGATGGTGGCGGCGACCGAGTTTGATGCCGGCCGTTATGATGTGGCGGAAGGTCATTTGAATTGGGTACTGAAAAACCAAAACGCACCGCTGGTTCAAGCTTTGGCGGCACAGCGTTTGGGCGTTGTCCTGTTGCAGCAGAAAAAATACGATGCCGCCATCAATGCCCTGAATACTCAGGTTGAGGCTGATTTCGAGCCTTTGATGCTGGAAACCAAAGGCGATGTTTACGTTGCCCAAAATAAAACCAAAGAAGCCGTACAAAGTTACGAAGCTGCTTTGAGCAAAATGCCGCAAACCGCAGTAGGCCGCGAATTGCTGCAAATGAAA
The DNA here is from genome assembly GCF_951230505.1 of uncultured Neisseria sp. Lineage (NCBI taxonomy): Bacteria > Pseudomonadati > Pseudomonadota > Betaproteobacteria > Neisseriales > Neisseriaceae > Neisseria > uncultured Neisseria sp. The sequence goes on along the minus strand of NZ_CATNVN010000132.1, from coordinate 1,798 downwards.
ATCGACAGCTTGAAATAAGTTTGTTTGAAATCAAGGCCGTCTGAAGTTGCAATGACTTTTCAGACGGCCTACACTTATCCTTATCAACCGTGTTTTTAAAACACCTGCTTGTGTTCCGCTCCCGTTTTTAGGCGGCACTTGACACAGAAAGACTCAATCATGAAACCAACCATCGCGCTTGTCGGCCGCCCCAATGTCGGCAAATCTACCTTATTCAACCGTTTGACGCGCACCAAAGACGCGCTCGTGCATGACCTGCCCGGCCTGACGCGTGACCGACATTACGGTCATGGCAAAGTCGGCAGCAAACCTTATTTGGTCATCGATACCGGCGGCTTTGAGCCGGTTGTGGACAGCGGCATTTTGCACGAAATGGCAAAACAAACCTTGCAGGCTGTCGATGAAGCCGATGCGGTTGTGTTTTTGGTGGATGGTCGCACCGGTTTGACACCGCAAGATAAAATCATTGCCGACCGTTTGCGCCAAAGTCCGCGCCCTGTTTATTTGGCGGTGAATAAAGGCGAGGGCGGCAATAGGGCCGTGCTTGCCGCCGAGTTCTACGAACTTGCCCTGGGCGACCCTTATGTTATTTCAGGTGCGCACGGCGATGGCGTGTATTATCTGATTGAAGATATTTTGGAAACCTTCCCAGAGCCTGAAAAGGAAGAGGAAGAAGCGAAACATCCTGTTTTTGCTGTAATCGGCCGTCCGAACGTCGGCAAATCTACGCTGGTTAACGCCATCCTCGGCGAAGAGCGTGTGATTGCCTTCGATATGGCAGGCACGACGCGCGACAGTATCCATATCGATTTTGAACGTGAAGGCAAACCGTTTACCATCATCGATACCGCAGGTGTGCGCCGTCGCGGCAAAGTGGATGAAGCGGTGGAAAAGTTCTCTGTTATCAAAGCCATGCAGGCGGTTGAAGCGGCAAACGTTGCCGTTTTGGTGTTGGACGCGCAACAAGATATCGCCGATCAAGATGCGACGATTGCAGGTTTCGCATTGGAAGCAGGCCGTGCCTTGGTGGTGGCGGTCAATAAATGGGACGGCATCAGCGAAGAGCGCCGCGAGCAAGTGAAACGCGATATCAACCGTAAACTGTATTTCCTTGATTTTGCTAAGTTCCACTTTATTTCTGCGTTGAAAGAACGCGGTATAGACGGTTTGTTTGAAAGCATTCAGGCTGCCTACAACGCGGCGATGATTAAGATGCCGACGCCGAAAATCACGCGCGTATTGCAAAGCGCTATCGAGCGTCAACAGCCGCCGCGCGCTGGTTTGGTGCGTCCGAAAATGCGTTATGCCCACCAAGGCGGCATGAATCCGCCGGTGATTGTGGTACACGGCAATTCGCTGCACGCCATTTCTGACAGCTACACACGTTATCTGACCCAAACGTTCCGTAAAGCCTTCAATCTGCAAGGTACGCCGCTCAGAATTCAATACAATGTTTCGGAAAACCCGTATGAAAATGCGGAAGATAAACCGAAGAAAAAACCGTTGCGCCGTGTCAGCCTGAGCAACCGTATTGAGAAACGCGAAGGCCGCAAGGAAGAGAAAAACCGCTTCAAGAAAAAAACCAAAGTCAGCGTGAAAAAACAATTCAGCAAATAAGCACAAAGGCCGTCTGAACAGTTTCAGACGGCCTTTTTATAATGAAAAACAGCTTGTTAGAACTTCATGGCATATTTTCGATAGGGTTTGCCGAATTTAAAAAAACATCCAATTTGAATTTGGAATTGTTGTGAATATGGAAATGAAACAGTCGGTTTGACGGGAAGTTCCCTTATTGCTG
>NZ_CATNVN010000131.1:0-5099 GCF_951230505.1 uncultured Neisseria sp. | reverse complement strand
GCGTCCTGATGGAAATGGTACATCCGCGCGCGGTGTTCCTGACAAAACGGAATCTGCCGCGTGTCCTGCAACTGCGCCAAAATGCCGTCGGACAATGCGCGCGCTTTGTCGTTTTCTAAAAAACGCGCACGCGTTTCGGCATACGCCGCGGCGGCAAAATCTTGCGTTTCGGGAGATTCGAGGTTTTCAAAATGGAGATAGGAATCGGGGTAAGATTTCATAGGAAAAGGCCGTCTGAAAGATTGGGAAACGGAATTATAACGGCAAAATCAAAAAAGGCCGTCTGAAACCTGCATTTCAGACGGCCTGAGACATTATTCAATTTAACGTCCGTATATTTTCCACAAACCTTCCTGCAAACCAAACGCAGGCTCGCCGTCTTGCGTCTGGGTGCGGACGTAGCTGCCGTCAGGCTGCATCAGCCAAGCCTGGGTATTGTCTTCCAAGGCCATTTCCAAACCTTCGCGGATCACGCGTTCTTTGAGTTCGGGCGTGGTAATCGGCGTGGCGACTTCAATGCGGCGGAAGAAGTTGCGACCCATCCAGTCGGCGCTGGAGATAAAGGTATCGTCTGCGCCGTTGTTATGGAAGCAATACACGCGCGAGTGTTCGAGTTGGCGGCCGATGATGGAGCGGACGCGGATGTTTTCGGACAAGCCTTTTACACCCGGGCGCAAAGTACACATACCGCGCACAATCAGGTCGATTTGCACGCCTGCCGCGCTGGCTTGATACAGCGCATCAATCACGCTCGGCTCGATGAGGGAGTTCATCTTGGCGGTAATCCGCGCCGGTTTGCCTGCTTTGGCGTGTTCGGTTTCCTGCTTGATGCGGTCGATGACCATTTTGTGCAGGGTAAACGGGCTTTGATAGAGCTTGTTCAGACGGCCCGGCTTGCCCAAGCCTGTGATTTCCATAAACAAAGTATTCACATCGGCAGTGATTTGTTCGTCGGCGGTGATGATACCGAAGTCGGTGTAAATGCGCGATGTGCCTTGGTGGTAGTTGCCGGTACCGAGGTGGGCATAACGCTTGAGCATGCCGTCTTCGCGACGGATAACCAAAGCCATTTTGGCGTGGACTTTGTAGCCGAATACGCCGTACACGACGTGCGCGCCCGCCTCTTCCAGCTGCTTTGCCCAATTGACGTTGTTGGCTTCGTCAAAACGCGCCATCAGTTCAACGACGACGGTAACCTGTTTGCCCGCCAGTGCGGCCTTCATCAATGCGCGCACAAGCTCGGAATTGCTGCCGGTACGATAAATGGTCATTTTGACGGCCAACACATCCGGATCGGCTGCGGCCTCGCGTATCATTTGGACAACCGGATCAAACGACTGATACGGGTGGTGCAACAAAATCGGCGACTGTTTGACCAGTTCGAATACGGAGCCGTTTTTGCGCAAGGCTTTCAGACGGCCTGCATTGCGCGGCGGAAACTTCAAATCCGGCCTGTCCACCAAATCGGGAACGGCATTGAGGCGCACCAAATTGACCGGCCCTTTGACCTGATACAGCTCGGCAGAAGTTAGCTTGAACTGGGCAAGCAAGAAGTCGTGAATGTGCGCCGGACAAGTGTCTGCTACTTCCAAGCGCACGCCGTCGCCGTATTCGCGGTCGTGCAATTCGTTTTGAATCGCGGCACGCAGGTTTTTCAAATCTTCTTCATCAACCGTCAAATCGCTGTCACGCGTGAGACGGAACTGATGGCAGTCTTTAACCTTCATGCCGGGAAAGAGTTTGCCGACATGGGCGTGCAAAATCGAAGACAAGAACACAAAGCCTGCATCACCGCCGCAAATTTCAGACGGCATGGGGACGACGCGCGGCAAAATGCGCGGAGCCTGCACAATCGCCATCCCGGACGGACGGCCGAACGCATCCGTGCCTTCGAGTTCGACGGCGAAGTTGAGCGATTTGTTTAACGGGCGCGGGAATGGGTGTGACGGATCAAGTCCGATGGGGGTGAGAATGGGCAAAAGCTCGTTGTCGAAATAGTTTTCGATCCATTTTTTCTGCGCAGCCGTCCATTTGTGGCGGCGATAGAAATGAATGCCGGCACGGCTGAGTGCAGGCTGCAATACTTTGTTAAACAGGTCGTACTGCTCGCGGATCAGAGCCTGCGCCTCTTTCGCCACCGCTTCGATGGTTTCGGCCGCGGTTTTTCCGTTGTCGAGCAGCTGATGCGGGCGCAATTTGTTTTCGCGTTTCAACCACGCCATGCGCACTTCAAAAAATTCGTCCAAATTGGAAGACACGATGCACAAAAAACGCAAACGCTCCAACAAAGGAACTTTCGTATCCTGCGCCTGAGCCAGTACACGGCGGTTAAACGCCAACAGGCTGAGTTCTCGGCAGAGAATGCGGTTTTGCTCGGGCATGGTTCACTCCTGAAACATCGGTCATTAAGACTATCAAGTATAACGTTTTGCCGCTGTTCCGTCAGGTTTCAGACGGCCTTAGCAGACAACCTTATCCCTATTTGAGGCAAGACAAAGGGTTATCCGTTATTTTCTTTGCCGAAACAGCGGTTTTTGCTATAATGCGCAGTTTAATGCAACCGCAATACCACTGCTAAAGGATAAGAAAATGGGCTTTTTGCAAGGCAAAAAAATTCTGATTACCGGCATGATCTCCGAGCGTTCCATCGCTTACGGCATCGCCAAAGCCTGCCGCGAACAAGGCGCGGAATTGGCATTCACCTACGTTGTCGACAAACTGGAAGAGCGCGTCCGTAAAATGGCGGCCGAACTCGGCTCCGAACTCGTGTTCCGCTGCGACGTTGCCAGCGACGACGAAATCAACCAAGTGTTCGTTGACTTGGGCAAACATTGGGACGGCTTGGACGGCCTCGTCCACTCCATCGGCTTCGCCCCCAAAGAAGCATTGAGCGGCGACTTCCTCGACAGCATCAGCCGCGAAGCGTTCAACACCGCTCACGAAATCTCCGCATACAGCCTGCCTGCGCTGGCCAAAGCCGCCCGTCCGATGATGCAGGGCCGCAACGCCGCAATCGTCGCCCTGAGCTACTTGGGCGCCGTTCGTGCCATTCCTAACTACAACGTTATGGGTATGGCCAAAGCCAGCCTCGAAGCCGGCATCCGCTTCACCGCCGCCTGCCTGGGCAAAGAAGGCATCCGCTGCAACGGCATCTCCGCAGGCCCGATCAAAACCCTGGCCGCTTCAGGCATCGCCGATTTAAGCAAACTCTTGGGCCACGTCGCTTCCCATAACCCGCTGGGCCGCAACGTTACCACCGAAGAGGTCGGCAACACCGCCGCCTTCCTCTTGTCCGACCTCGCTTCCGGCATCACCGGTGAGATTACCTACGTTGACGGCGGTTACAGCATCAACGCGTTGAATGACGAAGAGAACTAAACGGTTTTCACGCAAAACGCACTTTCATCATGAAAGTGCGTTTTTTTATGGCCGTTACATTATGGCTTGAATAACTGCATAACCAAAAAGGCCGTCTGAAAGTCAAATACGGATACGAAACATTAACTTTACAGGCTTTCAATGATTATGTTTTCAGCATTATTATATTATCATTCTACCTCAATTTGAAATTCCGATAGAGCATTGATTCTAAAGATAACATTCATGTTATCTGATACTTAGCTACTGATAAAAAGTGGTGTAAAAAAGTAACAGAAAAAATTCAGACGGCCTGTTTTTCATACAGAAGGCATAGAAGCAGGGCATTTTTGGCATAAAATACAAAATTTAACATTATTGAATTTTTCTTAACTAATAAAGCGTTAAGATGCCTGCCGATTAATTGAATCACATCTGATTTTGACTCAAACACATACAGGAGATTAATTATGTCAATCGCTTCAGAATTTAAAGAATTTATTATGCGTGGCAACGTTGTCGACCTCGCAGTCGGTATGGTTGTCGGTACAGCATTCAGCGGCATCGTCAAATCATTGGTTGACGATGTAATCATGCCTCCTATCGGTCTACTAATCGGCGGCGTTGATTTCTCCAACCTGTTCATCACCCTGAAAAACGGCGCACAAGCCGCTCCTGCTGAAGGTTACGCCAACCTGGCAGCCGCTCAAGCAGCCGGTGCCGTTACCCTGAACATCGGTCTGTTCATCAACACTGTGATCAGCTTCCTGATCGTTGCCGCTGCCATCTTCTGCGTGGTTAAAGCCATCAACTCCTTGAAAAAAACCGACGCTCCTGCTGAAGAAGCACCGGCAGAGCCTAGCGAAGAAGTTCTGTTGTTGCGCGAAATCCGTGACTCTCTGAACAAAAAATAATCATAATACCCAAACATACACACACAAACCAAGGCCGTCTGAAACCATTTCAGACGGCCTTTTCTCATACTAATCTGGTATAACCTTTAAGTCCTTCCCACTGAAAGAATTACGCCCTTCCCTTTCTCAGCAAGTTATTCTGCTTTTTTAACCATGAAGCAACCCTCAAATAAGCAGCGCAACTCCTTGCTAATAAAAAAGCCCGATGCGTTCAACATCGGGCTTTTAACTGGAAAACCAATCTTAATCTTTGCGTGTTTCCACCAAAATCATTTCGACTGCTACGTCTTCCACTTCTACTTTAGGCACATCCGAACGGCGTGTTTTAGCAACCGGTTCTGGTTGTGGCTGCGCGGAAAAAGCGGCAACGGCTTGCGGATCGGTTTCAACGAAGATCAAATCGCCTAAGCTCTCAGGTACAACGATTGCGACAGGCGCTGCTTCAGCGACGGCTTCAGTTTGTGTGGCAACAGCTTCGGCTGGTGCTTCAACCGGTGCAACAGTAGCCGTTGCATTCGGAGACAATACCGCAGAAATAGCTTCTTTGACGTTGTTGACCGCAGATGCAAGCAGGGCTTGTTCGGCATCAGCGCCTTCAGTTTGCGCTACGGCAGGCTCGTCTTCGCTTTCAATGGCAAATACGAATGGCTCTGCGCTGGTAACTTCAGGCTCGGATACCACAATCACCAGCGGCTCGGCTTGGTCGCTTTCAGAAGACAATGTCGCATTTGCAGCTTCAACCTTTTCGTTCAAACCTAAAACATGCGCTACGGCAAAGAGGACTTTGTCGGCGGTATCGGTAATGTTCAGGTATTGCTCGATTTTTGC
>NZ_CATNVN010000130.1:0-5154 GCF_951230505.1 uncultured Neisseria sp. | reverse complement strand
ATGAATACCGGTGGCAATGGCTTGGGCGCATTGTTGGCGGAAGGATTCGCTTCCGAGCAGCCGCTCTTCGGTAGGGTGGGAGAGGAAGGCGGTTTCCACCAAAATGGATGGAACATCCGGCGCACGGAGGACGGCAAAGTTGGCCTCATCAACGCGGCCTTTGTGCAGTTGGTTGAGTTTGCCCAATTCGGTCAAGACGGAATGGCCGAGCTTGCGGCTGTCGCGCAGGGTTGCGGTTTGGGTCATGTCCAAAATCGTGTTGTCGACGTTGCGGTTGCCGCTGGATTGTACGCCGCCGATGGCGTCGGCGTTGTTTTGGGTTTGGGCAAGGAATTTTGCCGCCGAGCTGGTTGCGCCTTTGGTATTGAGCATATATACGCCGGTACCGCGAGCGGATGGGCTGGTAAAGGCATCGGCGTGGATGGATACGAATACGTCGGCATTGCGCGCACGGCCTTTGGCAACGCGTACGCCCAATGGGATAAAGATGTCTTCGTTGCGCGTCATAAATACGTTGTAACCCAAGGCTTCGAGGCGTTTTTTGGTTTCGCGGGCAATGGAAAGTACGACGTTTTTTTCTTTGAGGCCGCTCGGGCCGATTGCGCCGGGGTCTTCGCCACCGTGACCGGGGTCGATCATAATCACGGGACGGCGGTTGCCGCTGCTGCGATTGTTTTTAGGGGCAGGGGTGTCGTATGCGATATTGGTATTTTGACGTTGTTTGGGAACATTGCCGTTGAGCAAGGCCATCATCGGGTCGTTGGCATCTGCGCCGTGCGGATAAAGGTCGATAACCAAGCGGTTTCTGAAGTTGCCGACGGGGGTGAGCGCAAAGACTTGCGGATGGGTGCTTTGTTTGAGGTCGATGACGATACGCACGGTATTGGGCGTATTTTGACCGGCACGAATGCTGCGGATAAAAGGGTCGTTAGACAGCACTTTGCTGGAAATGCCTTGCAGGACGCTGTTGATTTCCGCGCCTTGAATATCCACAACCAACCGGCTGGGGTTGTCCAACATAAAATGTTGGTATTTCATCGAGTGGTTGCTCTCAAGGGTAACGCGTGTGTAGGCGTTCGCCGGCCAAATGCGGACGGCAAGGAATTGCGCAGGAGAGGCCGGTTTGGCCAATGCAGCACCAACGCGTGTGAGGGTGAGAAATAGTCCTGTGCCTTGACGGAGAATGTGTCTTCTAGTTAATTTGACCATGATTCTAAACTTTTTCGGCCTTGGTTTGTGTGGGCGGAAAAGGTGCAGGTTCTGCCCTTATCGGTGTACGTCAATGTAATGGTAATGTCTGCCGGAGGCGTGAATTCCCCACCTTGCTGCGGCCATTCGATGAGGCAGACGCTGTCGGGTGCAAACAATTCGTCCAAACCGGCATCTTCCCATTCCTCGGGCATGGTAAAGCGGTAGAGGTCGAAATGGTGGAGGGTGAATGCATCCAGCGGATAAGATTCGACAATGGTGTAAGTCGGGCTTTTGACTGCGCCCGTATGTCCCAGTCCGCGCAAAATCCCGCGTGTCAGCGTGGTTTTGCCTGCACCCAGCCCACCTTCAAGATAGATGGTCAGCGGAGCGGAAAGCTGCTTGCTCCATTCTTCACCCAGTTTCAGGGTTGCTTCTTCATCGGGCAGAAAACGGGTGTACAGTCCGTTTGAGTGCATGGAATAGGCCTTGTCGTTCAAAAGGCTTAATTATGATGGAATTGGCGGCGTTTGCAAACCTGATAGACGATAAAGTTAGATAAAGATAGTGTTGAGGCCGTCTGAAAACGGAATTCAGGCGGCCTTTAATGTTAAAATGAAAATATCCCTCACAAAATTGCGAGACAGCTTATGCCTTTATCCATAGACGAACAATTATTGCCGCACCGCAATGCCATCGATAGCATCGATGCGGAAATCCTCCGTTTGCTCAACGAGCGCGCCGGTCATGCGCATGCTATCGGCGAATTGAAAGGGACAGGCGCGGTGTACCGTCCTGAGCGGGAAGTGGCCGTTTTACGCCGGATTCAGGATTTGAACCGCGGCCCTTTGCCGGATGAATCGGTTACCCGGCTGTTTCGCGAGATTATGAGTGAATGTTTGGCGGTAGAGCGTCCGCTGACGATTGCCTATTTGGGCCCGAAGGGGACATTTACCCAGCAAGCCGCCATCAAACATTTCGGCCACGCCGCATACACCATGGCGTGTACCACCATTGACAACTGCTTCAAACAAGTTGAAACGCGCCAAGCCGATTATTTGGTGGCGCCGGTCGAAAACTCGACCGAAGGTTCGGTGGGGCGCACTTTGGACTTGCTGGCCGTAACCGCTTTGAAAGCCTGCGGCGAAGTGGTTGTCCGCATTCATCACAACCTGCTGCGTAAAGACAGCCACGAAATCAGCGGCATTACCAAAGTTTTTGCCCATGCCCAAGCCTTGGCGCAATGCAACGACTGGCTCGGCCGCAATCTGCCCAATGCCGAACGTATCGCCGTAGCCAGCAATGCAGAAGCAGCGCGGTTGGTTGCCGAGTCTGACAGCCCGAATGTGGCCGCCATTGCCGGACGTATCGCCGCGGAAATTTATCAGTTGAGCTTTGCCGCCGAGTGTATCGAAGACGAACCGAACAACACCACACGCTTCTTGGTGATGGGCCATCAAGAAACCGGCCGCAGCGGCAACGATAAAACCTCTTTGGTCGTCTCCGCACCCAACCGTGCCGGTGCCGTTACTTCCTTGTTGCAACCCTTCACCGAGTTGGGCATTTCCATGACCAAATTTGAAAGCCGCCCAAGCAAATCGGTTTTGTGGGAATACCTGTTCTTCATCGATATCGAAGGCCACCAAAGCGATGAAAATGTCCAAAAAGCCTTGCAGCTACTGGGCGAACGCGCTTCCTTCGTGAAAGTTGTCGGCTCTTATCCGACCGTTGTTTTGTAAGGATTATTGGGTATCAAAGGCCGTCTGAAAAGTTTTCAGACGGCCTAAATTATGTTCTCAATAGTTGCTATTTATGCAACATTATTGGCAGATTGATGTCGGTAAGTTTGCATGATTGGAAATGAACCCTCTATAATCCGAACGTTTTTAATATTTTCATGCAAAGAAAGGAGCAAGCCATGACACGCAATACTTCAATCCGCTCAATCACATTCTTTGCAGCCCAAGCGTCGGTCTGACTTTCGGATAACGCTTTTCGCATTCCATGTCGCCCGCTTCGGGCTGCTTTCCCTACGATTATCGGCTAGAAACCAGGCCGTCTGAACATTTCGCAGACGGTGGATATTTATTGTCATCAGTTGCCGGTTTCTATCCGTTTTAAAGAAAGCATAAACACATGGGCAATTATCCCCATCATATTCAAATTATTGCCGATTCAAATACATGGATTGAAGGCAACGCTGTTGCACAGCTCGAAACCACCGCCCGATTACCGCATATGCTGCGTGTTGCCGGAATGCCGGATTTGCATGCGGGGCGCGGTTATCCGGTTGGCGCGGCATTTTTCAGCGACCGTCATTTTTATCCTGCCCTGATTGGGAATGACATCGGTTGCGGCATGGCGTTTTGGCAGACCAATTTACGCGCAGCCAAACTCAAACCGGCCAAACTCGCCAAACAGCTGGGCAATATTGATACGCCGTTGGATAAAGACGAACAGGTCGATTTATTAGGCGACGCTGTCGATATGCGCCAATTTTCAGACGGCCTTGCCGTAGGTACGATTGGCGGCGGCAACCATTTTGCCGAGTTGCAAACCGTTGATACCGTTTATCGCGCCGATTTGCTTCCGCCCGATTTTGATGAAAACCATCTGCAACTGTTGGTGCATAGCGGTTCGCGAGGATTGGGCCAGCAGATTTTGCAACGCCATATTGCCACCTTTGGGCATCAAGGTTTGGCAGAAGGGGGCGAAGCGGCAGCAGCCTACCTTGCCGAACACCAAACAGCCCTTGAATTTGCCAGCCTTAACCGCCGTTTGATTGCGGCCAGAATGCTCGACCGTTGGCGCGCAGAAGGAATATGCCTGCTCGATGTCCATCATAATTTTTTGGAACAAACCGAGATTGACGGCACAACCGGTTGGCTGCACCGAAAAGGCGCAACGCCCACCGATAAAGGCTTGGTCATGATACCCGGCTCGCGCGGCGATTACAGCTATCTGGTTCGACCTGCCGAAGACTGCCAAATTTCTTTGAATACCTTGGCTCACGGCGCAGGTCGGAAGTGGCAGCGCGGAGAATGCAAAGGCAGGCTGTCGCACAAATACACTGCCGACAGCCTGCGCCAGACCGAATTTGGCAGCGTAGTCGTTTGTCAGGATAAGGCCTTGATTTTTGAAGAGGCGCCGCAGGCTTATAAAAGCATCGACAGCGTTATTGCCGCCATGAAAAATGCAGGTTTGATTGAATTGGTCGCGCGGTTTAAGCCTGTTTTGACCTATAAAACCGGCGGCGAGTGTGGAGCGTAAAGATGAAACAGAATACACCAGCGGTTTATCTGCAAATTTCCACCGCTCAAGGGCCGGCAGAGTGCCGTATATTTGCCCGTTTCGTCTTGGGCAAGCTGTTTGCCGAAGCCCAAGCCAAAGGCATTGATGCCGAACTTGTTACCGAAACCGCCGATAAGCACGGTATTTTGTCGGCAATGCTCAAGTTGGAAGGGCAGAAAGCCGAAAGCTTGGCACAAACTTGGCAGGGGACGCTCCAATGGATATGCCCTAGCCCCGTTCGCCCGAAATATCCGCGCAAAAATTGGTATATAGGCGTTTTCCGCTTGCCCGATATGCCGCAGATGTATGAAATGCCGTCTGAAAACAGAATCGAGTTTCAAACCTGCCGTTCGGGCGGCAAGGGTGGGCAACACGTCAATAAAACCGAAAGCGCTGTCCGCGCTACCCATAAAGAAAGCGGCATTTCCGTGCGGGTCGAGAGCGAACGCAGCCAGCACGCCAATAAAAAATTGGCGGTCATGTTATTGGCACAAAAGCTGGCAGAGCATCATGCTGGACAGGCAGGAAATTTTGCGCAGGAACAGCACGCGCAACTCTATCAAGTTGAGCGCGGCAATCCGAAAAGGACGTTTGTCGGAGCTACGTTTAAGGAGAAATAATTTATCTGCCGGATAAGCAGGCATAGTGAAAACATAAATCAAAGGCCGTCTGAAA
>NZ_CATNVN010000129.1:0-5210 GCF_951230505.1 uncultured Neisseria sp. | reverse complement strand
TATTTTATTCTGGACTCCTACTTCTCTCATATAGCTTGTAGGATTTTCTTCTAATATAATTAAACCTTTACTAACAATAACATCTCCTGCATATTTAAGTTTGAGTGATTGGATTTTACTGATATCATTCCTAACTTTCTCAAGATTTCTTTCTTTTGTTATTTCTAATAAGATGATTTCATCTGCATCAACTCTAATTACACCATCAAAATCAACTCCATTTATGTGTTCAGCAACACAAGGTTTTTTCCAACGTAATTCAGCTAAATTACGAACATGATCTTCCAAGTTTTTCCAGCTAAAATTCATAACATAATCCCTATAAATTCAAATCTAAAAAATACAGATGCTTATTTAAACAATATAAAATAATCTTAATATTCTAGTAAGTACTCTCCCACTCCTTCAACAACCTCTTCACCGACACCGGATACGGCGTCTTCAATTCCTGCGCAAAAAGCGATACCCTCAATTCTTCAATCATCCATTTAAACGCGGCGAGGTCGTCTGAAACGGGTAGTCCTTGTTTCACTAAGCTGTCGGTTTTTTCTTGCCACATTTGTTCCAGCTCTTGAATATCGGCTTCGCGGGCTGCGTCGCGGGCGGGGTTGCTGCTGTATTTTTCGAGACGCAGGCTCATGGCTTTGAGGTAGATGGGGAGGCGCGGCCATTGTGCCCACGGGGTGCGGGTGGCAAAGCCGGCGGCGAGCAGGGTTTGCAGGCGTAGTCTTAGAAGGTGGGTCAATGGGTGTTTGCCGAGTTTGCCGTTCAGTTCGGTGTAGGCGGCGGCGGTTTCCTGCAGGTAGCGGCTGAGGGCTTCTTTGACGGCGGGCAGGCGGCTGCGGGCGCGTTTGATTTGCTCTTTAAAGGCTTTTTCGTTGCGCGGCAGCTCGTCTTCGCCAATAAAGGCGCGGTCGCAGACGGCTTGGGTGAGGTCGTCACACAGGGTGTCGGCGTTGATGTGTTTGAGCAGCATGGCGGCTTGGGTGAAGCCTTGGATGCCTTTGTTCAGATCTTTTACCTGCTCTTTTAATTGCAGCTTCATCAATTCGATGACGCCTTGACGGTGTGCCTGTTCGGCGGCTTCGGTGGTGTCAAACAGGCGCAGGGCGATGCGGCCGTCTTTTTCTTTTTGCAGGCTGAGATAGCCGGTGAGCTGTTGCTTGCCGCGTGCGAATTTGATGGATTCGGGCAGGGTGCCGATGTCCCATGTGGTGACGTTGTCGCGCTCGAATTCTTGGGTGTTGTCGCGGAAGGTGACGGCGGCGGCTTGGCCGAGTTGTTGTTGCAACTCATGCAGTTTGCGGCCACCGGCAAGCTCTTGTCCGCCATCATCGATAATGCGCAGATTCAGATAGCAGTGTTCGGGTAATTCTTGCGCCGCCCATGCGTCTTGGTCGATTTGCTCGAAAATCCGCATATCGCCTGCGCTTTTGGCGATAAAGTGCGCCAACTGGGGAATAATGGCCGCTTGGCGGTCGGGATTGCTTTCGAGAAATTTGGTGATGAAATCGGGGACGGGCACGCAAATGCGGCGGATTTGCTTCGGCAGTGCTTTAATCAGCAGCTGGATTTTTTCGCGCAACATACCGGGCACCAGCCATTCGAGCGACGGCGCGTGCAGGCGGTTGAGGACGGTCAGCGGCACGGTCATGGTCACGCCGTCGAGCGGATGGTGCGGCTCGAAGCGGTAGGAAAGTTTGAACTTGCCGTCTGCGGTTTGCCAGAATTTGGGGAACTGCTCTTCGGTAATGTGCGCGGCGGCGTGTTGCATCAGATCGTCGCGGCTTAGGAACAGCAGGCGCGGATTGTCGCGTTCGGCGGTTTTGAGCCAGGCTTCAAAGGTGCGAATATCGGCAAGGGGTAAAGGTTTCAGACGGCCTTTTTGAGATGCTGGCTGCTTTTTGGGTTTTGGGTCGTCTGAAACATTTTGTCGGGTATGTGAACTCGGTTCACGCTCGCGGTTGTCCGCATCATTGGAATCCGTATGCATGGCTTGTGCCACACGTCCTGCGTTGCGCTGGTTTGCTTGTCCGTTTTGATCGACTGTCTTGTCCGACTGGGTTTGTCCGCCCTCTTCACTTCCCCAAATGCCGCCTTTTGCATCTTTCCACACCAGCTCGGGCAGGCGTTCGTTATAAAACGCGAACAGGGCTTCGTCGTCGACCAATACGTCTTGCTTGCGCGATTTGTGTTCGAGTTCGGTAATTTCTTTAATCAGCTTTTTATTGTGGGCAAAAAAGGCCGTCTGAAGATTGCTTTCTTGCGCCACCAATGCACCGCGGATAAAGATTTCGCGCGCTTCTTCAGGTGCAACTTTGCCGTAAGACACGGGGCGGCGCGGCAATACGGTCAGGCCGTAAAGCGTCACGCGTTCGCTGGCGACGACTTCGCCGCGTTTTTGCTCCCAGTGCGGCTCGAAATAATGATAGCGGACGAGGTGCGGCGCTTCCTGCTCGATCCATTCGGGCTGGATAACGGCGACGTCGCGCGCGTAAAGGCGCGTGGTTTCAACCAATTCTGCAGCCATCACCCATTTGGGTTTGGCTTTGAACAGGGCTGATGCAGGAAAAAGGTGGAAACGGCTGCCGCGCGCGCCGGTGTAGTCGTTGCCGTCGGGCGATTTCATGCCGACGTTGGCGATAAGGCCGGTCAGCAGGGCACGGTGGATTTGTTCGTAGCCGGCTTCTTTTGCGGCGCGGATTTGGGCGCGGTGTTGCTTTTTATCCAGTTGTTTTTGTTTGAGTTTGGCCGCCAAATCTTGGTCGCCTTGGCTTTCAGACGGCCTTAATTGCTCTTGGGTAGGAGGTTGTCTAAACGCGGCTTCTTTGGTGGTCAAACCCATTTCAATCGCAGTTTGGGCAAGCTGGTGGTGCAGCTCGCGCCATTCGCGCATACGCAGGTGCGACAAGAAATATTGGCGGCACCATTGCACCAGCTGCTTGTTGGACAAACCTTTGTCGCGCTCGCGCTGGAAACTGTCCCAAATATTCAGATAGGCAAGAAAGTCGGATTGCTTGTCGGTAAAACGCTCGTGCACCTTGGCGGCGGCATCGCGCGCTTCCAGCGGCCGCTCGCGCGGGTCTTGAATTGACAGCGCGGACGCAATCACCAATATTTCCGCCATACAGTCGTGCTTCTTCGCCGCCAACAAAATGCGCGCAATTTTCGGGTCGATGGGCAGGCGCGCCATTTGTTCGCCGAGTTTGGTTAAGCGGTAGCGTGTGTTAGCACCGATATGGCCCGAACTGTTTTGCAGGCCGTCTGAAACATTGGCTGGGTTGGATCGGGCATCCATGCCTGATCCGCGTACTTGGTTTTTCATATTTTGCATAGTCTTGTCGGTCGGGCATCTTCCCCGACATCATCTAAATTTGTCTTTATTGGTTTTCACGCCGCTTATTGCGGATAAACATATTCCGCCTTGCCGTCGCGAATGTTCAAGCTGCCTGCATCGCCTGTAATCAGATTGCCCGTTACCGAGCCTTCGCTACAACCTGAAACCGGCGTATCGTAGCCCAGCGTGTGAATCAGGAACGTTGAAAGCTGCTGATGGAAGGCAATCTCGCAAGGCGCAAAAGCTTGGTTGGCAGCCTGCTGCACGGCCTTATCCGGGCTGTACAACACCAGCGGCACAAGATAGCTGTCAGGCTGCACCGTGCCTTGATTGTAGGTATCTTGGCGCACATACTGGCCATGATCGGAGGTATAGGCAAACAGCCAGTTGCCGTCAGGCTGCTTTTGCAGCTGCTCGAATACGGTTTGAATCATTTGGTCGGTTTTATGGATGGTGTTGTCGTACTTATCTACAATATTGGCTTCGCCGAATACTTTATCTTGCGGCTGCAACAATGCGCCGTATGGGACGTGCGAACCGCGTTGGTGCAACACAATAAAATGCTTGCCCTGCTGCAAATTGATTTTGTCGAACAGCGGCAGCAGCTTCTCATCAGGCATATTGTCGCCGTTGCCGTAGCCGAGTTGCGTCGGCTGAATCAGATGATCTATCCATTTCTTACCGATTAAGTTCAAAATCGCCATCTCGTTTTCCGCCTGCGCGCTGTAAAAATACGTTTCATAGCCCTGCTCTTTGGCGAGGCGGAACATATTGGTATCGCCGCTGCTGATTTGCTCATAGCCGTTGGCATGCGGTATCGCATTGAAAAAGCTGGGCAGGGACACAGCCGTCATCAAAGCGGCGGAATAGCTTTGCTTCACAATCGGCTTAAAGTCGGCTTGCGACAGCTGGGTCAAAAACGGCGAAGTTTCGCGTCCGTAGCCAAACAATTTCAAATGCACCGCGCTTTCGCTTTCGCCCATAATCAGGACGATATTTTGAATACTGCCTTGTCCGGTTTTGCTTGGCGCTGGCTGTTTGAACACAGGAATCTTGCTCAAATCAAACAACTGATACGGCAACACGCGTCCGACAAAATAGCCGAAGCTGAAATAATTGGCTTTGATACGGCTGTATGTCGGTTTGGGCGAAATACCGTGTTCCTGCGTCGTACTGAATGAACGTCCAAAAATCAGCAACATCGCCGCAATAAATAAAATATCGGCGGCAAAATGCGTCTTACGGCGGAATTTGGCAAGGCTACAAAACAGCACGACTTCCAACACGCCCCACAATACAGGCAACCACAACTTATCCAACATCGACGCGCCCGCACTGCCGACTTCGGTAACCTCTTTCAGCATCAGCCAATAATTAATACCCGTCATCCAGCTTTGATAAACCGCATAATGCACATTATTGGCAATAATGCTGAGCGCGAAAAACACCGCAATCAACAAACGCGTCACCTTATAACGCGCAAACAGATACAGCGCAGCAATCACAAATGTCAGCGCAAACGTTTCCGCAATTTTCGCAGTCGGCAGAGTTTCAATCCCGAATACAAAGCGATAGGCGATTTCGCTGGCAGTAAGTAAAGACGAATACAGAACAAGCGTGAGGAAAGATTTTTTCATCATTAATATTTCACAATAAAAGATTTACCGATTGAGTTTTAAAACCCAATATTCCCTTTTCAATAGTTTTTAGTTTCTCAATGATTTAGGCCGTCTGAAAATGAAACATGGCCTGCCATTTTATGAAGAAAGCTTTTATTTTCAGACGGCCTCCACCGCCCCCAATTCCAGCAATACCTGAAAACCGTCATTGATATACCGCGAATCGGGCATTTCTAAAAATGGGAATGCTGCCA
>NZ_CATNVN010000128.1:0-5310 GCF_951230505.1 uncultured Neisseria sp. | reverse complement strand
CGATGAAGTCAGGCATGCTGACTTCCAACGAGCCGGGTCTTTACCGTCCGGGCAAATGGGGTATCCGTATTGAAAGTCTGGTAATCAACCGTCCGGTTGAAAACCCTGAGGAAACCGAGTTCGGCAAATTCCTGTATTTTGAAACTGTTACTCTTTGCCCAATTGATACGCGCCTGATTGATACCAAACTGATGACCGGTAGCGAAATCGAATGGCTGAACCAATATCACGCCGAAGTGCGCCGCCGTCTTGAGCCTTTGACAGAAGGCGCGGCCAAAGCATGGCTGATTGAACGCACCGAACCTTTGGTGCGTTAACGTGAAAGGCCGTCTGAAACGGCGGATACAAAGTTTCAGACGGCCTTATAACAACAATTATCTAAAAACTAAAAAAACCTTACCCGACTCCGAATAAAAACAATAACCCGGTCGGAATATAGAGCGAAACCGGCGCGGCGACGTTACAGATGCCTGCTGCCATTCATCCGATTTCCGCTTCAGGTCAGCTTTGTTTTCACGAGTCCGGTATGTTCAGACAGGACAGCCTGATTATGTTGAAATTCATCATCAAACGGATATGTGCTTCCATCCCGACCATGCTGGTGTTGATTACCGTATCGTTTTTCCTGATGCGGCTCGCACCGGGCAGCCCGTTCACAGGCGAACGCAATCTGCCGCCTGCGGTCATGGCCAACATTGAAGCCAAATACCACCTCAATGATCCGATGTACCTCCAATATTTCCACTACCTCAAGCAGTTGGCACAGGGGGATTTGGGGCCGTCGTTCAAATATAAAGATTTCAGCGTTAATGAGTTGCTTGCCCAATCCCTGCCGGTATCGGCAGAACTTGGCTTCTACGCCTTTTTGATTGCCGCTATCTTCGGCATGTTTATCGGCATTATCGCCGCCTTAAAACAAAACAGCTGGCTGGATTATGCGCTGATGAGCGGCGCGATGACCGGTATCGTCGTTCCCAGTTTTGTGATGGCGCCGGTATTGGTGCTGGTGTTTGCCGTCAGACTGCAATGGCTGCCTGCGGGCGGTTGGAACGATGGCGCACTGATGAACTTGATTTTGCCCGTCGTTACTTTGTCCATCGGTTATGTATCCAGTATCGCGCGGATTACGCGTGGCGCGATGATTGAAGTATTGAACAGCCCCTTTATCCGCACGGCACGCGCCAAAGGCCTGCCCATGAGCCGCATCATCCTGCGCCATGCGCTGCGCCCAGCTATGCTGCCGATTGTTTCTTTCTTAGGCCCGGCATTCGTCGGCATCATCACCGGCTCCATTGTGATTGAAAACGTGTTCGGTATTCCCGGTGTCGGACAATTGTTTGTCAACGGCGCGCTTAACCGTGACTACGGCATGATTTTGGGTTTGACAATTTTGGTAGGCATTATGACTATTTTGTTCAATGCCATCCTCGATATTCTGTATGCCATTATTGACCCGAAAATCCGTTATTAATCCCATTTGCGCAAAGGCCGTCTGAAACGTTCAGACGGCCTGAAGAAAGAATAAAAAGCGAGAGAGAACATTATGTTATTCAAAAAGAAGCAGACTCAGGCCCTTGCAGAGGCAGCAGAATACGCCCAAGTGCACGGCAAAAGCCTGTGGAGCGACGCATGGCGGCGTTTTAAACAGAACAAAGCGGCAGTGTACAGCATTATCATCCTGTTGCTGATCAGCATTTTTGTGATTGTGGCGCCATGGATTGTCCGCTACACCTACGACTTTACCGACTGGGACAATATGCAGATTCCGCCGTCCTTTTCTACCCATCACTATCTGGGTACGGACTTGCTTGGCCGCGATTTGCTGTCGCGTGCGGCAACCGGCGGACGTATTTCCTTGCTGGTTGGTGTGGCCGGCGCATTGGTGGCGGTTGTCATCGGTACGCTTTATGGCGCGATTGCCGGCTTTATCGGCGGTAAGCTCGATTCGCTGATGATGCGCTTTTTGGAAATTTTGAACGCGTTTCCGTTTATGTTTTTTGTCATTCTGCTGACCACGTTCTTTGGCCGCAATCTGCTTTTGATTTTTGCTGCCGTAGGTTTGGTGTCTTGGCTGGACGTGGCGCGTATCGTGCGCGGTCAAACCTTGAGCTTGAAGCATAAAGAGTTTGTCGAAGCGGCGCGTGTGAGCGGCGTGGCAAAACGTAAAATCGTAACGCGCCACATTATTCCGAATGTTTTGGGCGTGGTGATGGTGTATGCGTCTTTGCTGGTACCGGGCATGATTATGTTTGAATCCTTCTTGAGCTTCTTGGGCTTGGGTGTACAAGAGCCGATGACCAGTTGGGGTTCGATGTTGCAAGAAGGCGCGATTTCTATGGAAGCCGCACCTTGGCAGCTGCTCGTGCCGAGTTTCTTCTTGGTAACCACTTTGTTCTGTTTCAACTTTATCGGCGACGGCCTGCGCGATGCGCTTGACCCGAAAGACCGCTAAACCACAACCAAAAGGATAATCAAAATGACAAAACAGTTACTGGTTGTAGAAAATCTGGACATCAATTTTGAATTGCATGAAAAAACCGTTCATGCCGTGCGTAATGTCAGCTTTAAAGTGGCAGAAGGCGAAACATTGGCTTTGGTCGGCGAGTCCGGCTCAGGCAAGTCTGTAACCTCTATGTCCGTTATGCGCCTGTTGCCTGAGAAATTTGCCCGATACAGCAAAGATTCGCGCATTACTTTTGACGGCATTTCCATTTTGGATGCCGATGAGAAAACCCTGCGTGATTTGCGCGGCAACCGCATCAGCGTGATTTTTCAAGAGCCGATGACTTCGCTTAATCCGTTTATGCGTATCGGTGCGCAGCTGATTGAAGCGGCGCGTGTGCACAATAAAAAGCTCGGCAAAAAAGAAGCAGGACAAAAAGCATTGGCATTGCTGGAACGTGTGGGCATCAAAGAAGCCGAGCGCCGCATGAAACAATATCCGCACGAGTTTTCCGGCGGTCAGCTGCAACGTATTATGATTGCTATGGCGCTTATTAATGAACCTGACCTGCTGATTGCCGATGAGCCGACCACCGCTTTGGATGTGACCATTCAAGCCGAGATTCTCGATTTGCTC
This sequence comes from uncultured Neisseria sp., assembly GCF_951230505.1. Taxonomy (NCBI): domain Bacteria; kingdom Pseudomonadati; phylum Pseudomonadota; class Betaproteobacteria; order Neisseriales; family Neisseriaceae; genus Neisseria; species uncultured Neisseria sp. The sequence continues at coordinate 2,231 of NZ_CATNVN010000128.1, read as the reverse complement.
CATGATTTGCAACAGCAAATGGGCATGGCGATTATCTTCATTACCCACGATTTGGGTTTGGCGGAACACTATTCCAAAACCGTCTGCGTCATGCGTAACGGCGAAATTGTTGAGCGCGGCAAAATCAAAGAAGTATTTGCCCATCCGAAGCACGAATATACCGCCGAACTCATCAATGCCATTCCCAAAGGCATGAAAGAGCCGGAAGAAAACAACGCCGGTGTGTTAATCGATGCCGATAATGTCAATGTTTCTTTCGTATTGAAGCAAAACTTTTTCGGCAAGCCGCTCAAAACTTTTGATGCCGTCAAAGGTATCAGCCTCAAAATTAAAGAAGGCGAAACATTGGGCGTTGTCGGCGAGTCCGGTTCCGGCAAATCCACGCTGGGCAAAGCCGTCATGCAGATGCTGCCTTATACAGGGCATATCTCCTTTGAAGGCAAAGACCTGAAAAACTATACCGCCGAAGAAGCACGCCGTCTGAAATCGCAACGGCAAATTGTGTTCCAAGACCCGTTCGGTTCGCTTTCTCCGCGTTTGACCGTTGGCGAAATTATTGGCGAAGGTTTGACGGTTCATCATCCTGAAATGACCAAAAAAGAACGTATCCAGCGCGTTTTGGAAGTCATGAAGGAAGTATCCCTGCCGCTTGATGCGCTCAACCGTTATCCGCACGAATTTTCCGGCGGCCAGCGTCAGCGTATCGCTATTGCACGCGCCGTTATCCTGCGCCCGAAATTCATTCTTTTGGACGAGCCGACCTCTGCACTTGACCGCTCCGTGCAATCCAAAGTGGTCGAACTTTTGCGCGATTTGCAGAAGAAATACGGTCTGACTTATATGTTCATCAGTCATGATTTGTCTGTCGTGCGCGCCGTCAGCGACAACGTGATTGTGATGAAGCAGGGCGAAATGGTTGAGTACGGCAGCGCGGATCAGATTTTCCACCATCCGCAAAACGATTACACCAAACGTTTGATTAACGCCGCATTTGATTTGTAGAAAAAGCAAAGGCCGTCTGAAGTAGTTTTCAGACGGCCTTTGGTTTTGTATTTGGTTATAAACAGGGAAGGGGTACTTGGATAGGTATAAAGTTTAAAAGGCCGTCTGAAACCGGATAGGGAAGTTTCAGACGGCCTTTTGTTTATCGATAATGTTGACTTGTCAACATAAACTTAAATTTCAAAAGGAAAAAAATAAAAAAGACTTGAATCAATCAAGCCTTTATATCCTTATCAAGAATGGCGGAAGCGGTGAGATTCGAACTCACGGAGGGCTATCAACCCTCGACGGTTTTCAAGACCGTTGCATTAAACCGCTCTGCCACGCTTCCATTCTTGAAGCCGTAATATTAATGGAACTTACGGCCTTTGCCAAGAGGTATTTTAGAAAAAATATCTAGGATTCTGTTTTTATTTAGATTGTTCTTCACGCATGAATACCCATTCGGCTTCGTTTGAAGCTGCTTCATTGAATGAATAGCCTTCGTAGTCGAAATTTTTGAGCATTTCAGGATCGGTAATGCCGTGTTCTGCCGCGTAGCGCACCATCAAACCGCGCGCACGTTTGGCGTAGAAGCTGATGATTTTGTATTTGCCGTTTTTCTCGTCTTTAAAAATCGGCGTAATCAGGCGTGCGTTTAGTTTTTTGGTGTTGACGGATTTGAAATATTCTTGTGAGGCGAGGTTGATTAAGACATTGCTGTCGGCCTGCTCCAGTGTTTGGTTGAGCAGGTCGGTGATTTTATCGCCCCAAAATTCGTAGAGGTTTTTGCCGCGCGAGTTGGCAAAGGCTGTGCCCATTTCCAAGCGGTAGGGCTGCATCAAGTCGAGCGGGCGCAGTACGCCGTATAAGCCGGAGAGCAGGCGGACGTGTTGTTGCAGGTAGTCGATTTGTTCCGGTTTGAGCGTATTGGCGGCGATGCCTTCATAGACGTCGCCGTTGAACATAAATACGGCCTGTTTGGCGTTTTCAGGCGTAAATGGCGTGTGCCATACGGCATTGCGTTCGGCGTTGAGCAGGGCGATTTTGTCGGAAACATGCATCAGCTCGGCGATTTGTTGAGGGGCAAGCTGGCGCAACTCCTGCATTAGGATTTCTGCTTCAGGCAGAAGGTCGGGCAGGGTAAAGCTGCTGACGGGGGAGGGGTCTTTTTCGTTGAGGTTTTTGGCTGGGGATAAGACAAAAAACATAATAATTTCGGCTTTGAAATGAATAATGTGTGGGATTGT
>NZ_CATNVN010000127.1:0-5373 GCF_951230505.1 uncultured Neisseria sp. | reverse complement strand
GCGCGTAGTCTTTGCTGTATTTGGGCTGGCCGCCGACGGATACGGTAAACAGGGTACGGCCGTGGAAGCTGTTGAGGCAGGAGATGATTTCGGTTTTGTGTTCGCCAAAATGATCGCGAGCGTATTTGCGCGCCAGTTTCAGCGCAGCTTCATTGGCTTCTGCGCCGGAGTTGCAGAAAAACACTTTGTCGGCGAAGGTGTTTTCGACCAGTTTTTTGGCTAATTCTTGCGCCGGTTGGGTGGTATAGATATTAGAAATGTGCCAGAGTTTTTGCGACTGCTCGGCCAAGGCTGCGACCAAATCGGGATGGCAATGCCCCAGCGCGTTCACGGCAATACCGCCTGACAGGTCAATGTATTCTCGTCCTTCGGTATCCCAAACCCGGCTGCCGAGCGCGCGTTCCGGAATCATGGGGGCGAATGAGAAATTGGGCGTCAGGTAGTTTTGCATTTTCTTTTCCTTTTGATATTGTCAACAATCTCTTGAATTATGCGCCTATTAATTCAGAGATTCAATATGGCAATCAGGCCGTCTGAAAACTGGCTTTCAGACGGCCTGATGCTTATTTATGCTTGATTTCCCAGCATTGATGGATTTTTTTGTTGCGGAAATCGTCGGGAACGGACTGTTTGGAAATATCTTTGACTGCGTATTGTTCCGCGACTGAATCGTCCAACACAAAGCTGCGCAGGTTGTTGGAGAAGTATAAAATGCCGTCTGAAGCGAGCAGGCTCATTGCGCCGTCGATCAGCTTTTTATGGTCGCGCTGGATGTCGAGGATGTCGAGCATCTTTTTGCTGTTGGAAAAGCTGGGAGGATCCATGACGATCAGGTCAAACTTTTTGCCTTCGTCAGCGGCATTTTGCAGGTATTGGAACACATCGGCACGGACGATTTTGTGTTGTTCGTTGTCGATGCCGTTGAGTTCAAAATTGCGTTTTGCCCACTCGAGATAAGTGTTGGATAAATCGACGGTTTCGCTGGATACCGCGCCGCCGGTTGCGGCATAGACGGTAAAGCTGCCTGTGTAGGAAAACAGGTTGAGGAAGCGTTTGCCCGCTGCGGTGTCGCCGACTTTTTTGCGCGTGTTGCGGTGGTCGAGGAAGAGGCCGGTGTCGAGGTATTTGTCGAGGTTGACCCAAAACTTACGGCCGTTTTCAGTGATGACGAAATCGTCGCCGGTTTTGCCGGTTTTCTCGTATTGTTGCAAACCTTTTTGACGTTCGCGGCGTTTGAGGTGGATTTGTTCTGGCGCAAAACCGGTCACAAAACCAATGGCTTCCAATACATTGGCAAGCCATGCTTCGTATTCTTTGGGCTGCATCAGCCAGCCGGTATCGTATTCCTGAAGATGGATTTGGTCGCCGTAAACATCGACGGCAAAGGGAAATTGGGGAATATCGCGGTCGTAAATGCGCCAAGCTTCGATATTGTTGCGTTTGGCCCATTTCATAAGATGTTTGATGTTTTTGCCTAAGCGGTTGGCAAAGGGGGTAATGTCGGTCATGGTTTCAGACGGCCTTATTGGGGAAGTTTCCAGAATTGATCAGCAGGGACGTAGGCGTGTCGGTCAAGCATATAGAGAATTGTATCGTCAGGCGCAACCATGGTGGCGCGGTCGGTCTTGCCTTTAAACGGGAACACGATTCGTGCTTCCGAGGCGTTTTTGATGTCGATGCCGTAGCTGGTTCTGCCGCTTTCCAGTTTGTATTGGTTCTGAGTGTATTCGTAGACGGTTTCTTTGCCTTTTTCGTCTTTGATAGTAAAGCTTTTTTTGGCAAAGGTGATTTCGGCTTTGCTGCCATCGGACGCAACGGCCTTCCATTCGCCGCGATAACTCTCTGATCCGCTGCACGCGCCAAGCAACAGGGCGACAGCAAGTGCAGGTAATAAGGCGGTGGTTTTGAAAAACTTCATGTCGGATTCATCCGTGCTGATTCAATAAAACGGCATTATAGCTTGATTTTGCAGTCGCAGCCTGTTTTGCTTGACCTGGGAGGTTTTCTCCCTTATTATCCGCCGTTCGCCTTTTGATACGAAGCCATCGTCATCCAACCTAAACCGCCGTTTCGGGCGTGTTTCTTTTATTGCTTGCATATTTGCAAAGCCTTTTCTGTGCAGGTTGTCGTCGATGTTAACCACAAGCAAGATGCTTGCGACAACCCTGTAACTTCACATTTCCCGTATCGTTACTTTCCTTTGCTTCAGGTCGTCTGAAATTGTTCAGGCGTGCGCGTTGTTGTCTCTTAGGATAGATATGTCTATTAAATTTGCCGATTTGAACCTTGATAAAAACATTTTGTCTGCCGTACGTAGCGAGGGTTATGAAAGCCCAACCCCGATTCAGGCGCAAGCGATTCCGTTTGCTTTGGACGGTCGCGATATTATGGCTTCGGCACAAACCGGTTCAGGCAAAACCGCAGCCTTCCTGCTGCCGACTTTGCAAAAACTGACCAAGCGCAGCGAAAAAACGGGCAAAGGCCCACGCGCTTTGGTCTTGACCCCGACCCGCGAACTGGCGGCTCAGGTGGAAAAAAACGCGCTGGCGTATGCTAAAAATATGCGTTGGTTCCGCACCGTCAGCATCGTCGGTGGCGCATCTTTCGGCTACCAAACCCGTGCTTTGAGCAAACCGGTTGACCTGATTGTCGCCACTCCGGGCCGTCTGATGGACTTGATGCAGAGCGGCAAAGTTGATTTTGAACGTTTGGAAGTGCTGATTCTGGACGAAGCCGACCGTATGTTGGACATGGGCTTTATCGACGACATCGAAACCATCGTGGAAGCAACGCCGAGCGACCGTCAGACTTTGTTGTTCTCTGCCACTTGGGACGGCGCAGTGGGCAAACTGGCGCGCAAACTGACCAAAGACCCTGAAACCATCGAAGTTGAGCGTGTGGATGATCAAGGCAAAATCGAAGAGCAGCTGTTGTACTGCGACGATATGCGCCATAAAAACCGCCTGCTCGACCACATCTTGCGCGATGCCAACATCGACCAATGCGTGATTTTCACGTCCACCAAAGCCATGACCGAAGTCATCGCGGATGAATTGTACGAAAAAGGTTTTGCCGCCAACTGCCTGCACGGCGATATGCCGCAAGGCTGGCGTAACCGCACGCTGATGGACTTGCGTAAAGGCCGCTGCAAAATTTTGGTTGCCACCGATGTTGCAGCACGCGGTATCGATGTACCAACCATTACCCACGTTATCAACTACGACTTGCCGAAACAGGCTGAAGACTACGTTCACCGCATCGGCCGTACCGGTCGCGCTGGTCGTACCGGTATTGCGATTACTTTTGCTGAAGTGAACGAATACGTCAAAGTACACAAAATCGAAAAATACATCGGCCGTAAATTGCCTGAGCTGACCATCGAAGGCATGGAGCCGACACGTAAACGCAAATCTGCCGGTGGCAAACCGAAAGGCAAAGGCGGTTGGGGCGATCGTAAATCCGGCGGCTGGCGCGGCGATAAGAAACCGGCTAAAGAAGGTTTCGGCGGTAAAGCTCGTGGCGAAGGCCATAAAAAAGACGGTTTCAAGAAAGATGGCTTTAAGAAAGATGGTCTCAAAAAAACTGACGGTTTCAAAAAAGGCGGCGAAGGCTTTAAAGGCAAGCGCAAGTCTAACGACAGCTTTGGCGGCAAACACAAAAGAGGTTGATTACTTCAATCTGAAGGCCGTCTGAAAAAGACATAAGGGCGTGTGAAAACACGCCCTTTTTTATGGTTTCGAGTTTTTGTATAGAAAAAAGCGCGGGATTGATCCCACGCTTTTTTTCAGACGGCCTCTTACAAAGAGGCCAATACGGCATCGCCCATTTCGGAGCAGGAAACCAGTTTGGTACCTTCTTCGTAAATGTCGCCGGTACGCAAGCCTTGTTGCAGTACTTTTTGTACAGCGTTTTCAACTTGTTGCGCGCGTGCTTCGTCGTTTAGGCTGTAACGCAACAACATGGCAAGAGATAAGACGGTCGCCAGCGGATTGGCTTTATTTTGACCGGCAATGTCAGGAGCAGAGCCGTGGGACGGTTCGTACAGGCCTTTGCCGTTTTCGTCCAAAGAAGCGGAAGGGAGCATACCGATGGAGCCGGTCAGCATGGACGCTTCGTCAGACAGAATGTCACCAAAGATGTTGCCGGTGGCAATCACGTCAAATTGTTTGGGCGCACGTACCAACTGCATGGCGGCGTTGTCGACGTACATATGGGAAAGCTCGACATCAGGGTATTCTTTGCCGATTTCTTCAAAGATTTCGCGCCACAGTTCGGTGGTTTCCAAAACGTTGGCTTTGCCTACGGAGCAGACTTTTTTGCTGCGTTTTTGGGCGGATTGGAAGGCAACGTGGGCAATACGGCGGATTTCACTTTCGCTGTATTTCATGGTGTTGTAGCCTTCGCGTTCGCCGTTTTCTAACACACGGATGCCGCGCGGTTCGCCAAAGTAAATATCGCCGGTCAGTTCGCGTACGATAAGGATGTCGAGGCCGGCTACGATTTCCGGTTTCAGAGTGGAAGCATTGGCCAGCTCTTTATACAAAATGGCAGGGCGCAGGTTGGCAAACAGATTCAAGTCTTTACGGATGGCCAACAAGCCGCGTTCAGGGCGCAGCGGGCGGTCGAGATTGTCGTATTGAGGAGAACCGACTGCACCAAGTAGGACCGCATCGGCTTTACGGCAAAGGTTTTGCGTGAATTCTGGATAAGGATGGCCGTATTCGTCATAGGCTTCGCCGCCCAAAGGCGCGTATTCGTAGCTGACATCCAAACCTTGTTCGATAAGTTTGTCGAGTACACGGACGGTTTCTGCAACGATTTCAGGGCCGATGCCGTCGCCGCGTAAGATAGCGATATGTTTGGTCATTTCGGGTTTCCTTATGGGAAGGTTTTAGGTAAAGGGCAGGTCGTCTGTTTTTCAGACGGCCTTAAATCAATTTGCTCTGAAAACGCTGATTGTACCATTATGGTACTGGTAAAGCTGGGTAGAAATCGCGTAGGCAGAGTCTTCAAATGCCTGCAGGGCGATATTTGCCATTGCCTGCAAAGCCTCTTCATCGGACGGGCTGCAAACGAGCAGAGCGTTGCGTGCCGGGACTGCAAAAACAGGATTGGCCGGCAGCATAGGATCATCTTTAAGTACTTCGTCCAAAAGCAAAATCAGGGAAGTATCATAGTCGTTGTCCAAATGGATTTGGGTCAATGACCAACCTTGGGCATGATGAATTTGGACATGTCCATTCATCCGTTGGCGCAAATTATCCATGGCGGTACGATACAAGGCGTCCTCATCTTCAATACCGGCCTCTTTCATATGCTCACGATTGAGCGTATGCATGGATTCTTCCGTATCCACCATATAAAGCAACATGA
>NZ_CATNVN010000126.1:0-5376 GCF_951230505.1 uncultured Neisseria sp. | reverse complement strand
AACTGCCGCGCCAAACGCCGCAAAACCAATCCATGTTACATACAAAATAAAACACACGCCGGCATAAAACGGCATATTGAATGCAGGCAAACCTGCCGCCTTACGCTTTTGAATTTCAGCAAACGCCATTGCCCAGCTTTCATCACACATAAAAAACAGCGCGGGCATCGCCTTTTTCAGCGGCATATCCCTCATATACGGCGCAATCGCCGCACCCATCAGGATATGGCGCGAATTGATCATAAACGTAACCGTTGCAATCAGCAGTATCGGCAAGGGATTTGCCCACAAATTGACTGCAGCAAATTCCGAACCTCCGGCAAAGTTCATGCCCGTCATCAGCAGCATTTCCAGCCAGCTCATGCCTTTCTGCCCGCCCTGCATGCCCAAAATCAGCGCCCACGGCAACAAGCCGATCAGCATGGGGGAACATTCTTTGATACCGCGCAGAAATTCCGATTGAGGAGAAGCAGTGTGATTCATTTTGATTGAAACGGTTTATTAAAAAGAAGCGGCGTATTATAAAGCAGGCCGTCTGAACAAGGGTATAATACGGAAAAATTAGATTTATTTACGGAAACCGATATGACCCACACCGTCCATCTGCAGTTTGAAGAAATTGACAATACCGTGTTGCAACGCCTGTGCGGCGCGCTCGACAGCAATCTCGAAGCCTTAGGCAAAGCCCTTGATATCCAAATCAGCCGCCGCTTCGAACATTTCACCTTCATGGGCGAACTGGCACACGCCGGCCGTCGTGCCTTGCTGTCGCTTGCCGAAGCCGCAGAAAAAGGCGACTTGGACGACAATGCCATCAGCCTCGCGGCCGTTGAAGCAAAAACCGCCGACGAGAAACACGAAGAAAAACACCACGATCAACAATACTATTTCCGCACCAAACGCGGCAGCATCGGCGGCCGTACCCCGCGCCAAAACGGCTATATCCGCGCCTTGCTCAACCACGATGTCGTGTTCGGCTTAGGCCCTGCCGGTACGGGTAAGACCTATCTTGCCGTTGCCGCCGCAGTCGATGCCATGGAAAAACACCAAATCGAACGCATCGTTTTGGTACGCCCTGCAGTCGAAGCCGGAGAAAAATTAGGCTTCCTGCCGGGCGATTTGGCGCAAAAAGTCGATCCCTACCTGCGACCACTTTACGATGCACTGTATGATTTGATGGGTTTCGACCGCGTAACCAAACTGATGGAAAAAGGTTTGATTGAAATTGCGCCGCTGGCCTATATGCGCGGCCGCACCTTAAATGGCGCGTATGTCATTTTGGACGAAGCGCAAAACACCACCCCCGAACAAATGAAAATGTTCCTAACCCGTATCGGCTTCGGTGCCAAAGCAGTCATTACCGGCGACATCAGCCAAATCGACCTGCCGCGCAACATCAAATCCGGCTTGAAAGATGCTCGTGAAAAGCTGCGCGATGTAGAAGGCCTGTATTTCCACACCTTTACCAGCGAAGACGTCGTCCGCCATCCTTTGGTGCAAAAAATCGTCGAAGCCTATGAAGCAGCGGAAGAACAAGCTGAAAAGAAAAGCGGCAAATAATCTTTTCAAACACTTAAGGCCGTCTGAAAATCAAATTTCAGACGGCCTTACTACATCATTCTCCCCATAATACTGCTATAATCCGAAAATCAAGTAAAACAACGACTTCAAAAGGAAAAATATGACCCTCAAGCCACCCGTCCGAATCGCCGTTACCGGCGCGGCAGGCCAAATCGCCTACGCCACCCTCTTCCGTATCGCCGGCGGCATTATGCTCGGACGCGACCAACCCGTTATCCTGCAGCTGCTCGACTTGCCGCAGGCACAACAGGCATTACGCGGCGTGATTATGGAAATGCAGGATTGCGCCTTCCCGCTCCTTGCCGACATCTTCGCCACAGACGACCCCGAAGTCGCCTTCAAAGATGCCGACATCGCCCTCTTGATTGGTGCACGCCCGCGCACACAAGGCATGGAGCGAGCCGACTTGTTGCACGCCAATGGTGAAATTTTCAAAGTACAAGGCGCGGCGTTGAACAAAGTTGCCCATCGCAACGTTAAAGTCCTCGTCGTCGGCAATCCGGCCAATACCAACGCCTACATCGCCATGAAATCCGCACCCGACATCCCGCCGGAAAATTTCACCGCCTTGATGCGTCTCGACCACCACCGCGCCGTCAGCCAAATTGCCGAAAAAATCAACCGCCCGATTACTTCCATCGAGCAAATGTGCGTCTGGGGCAACCACAGCCCGACCATGTACGCCGACTACCGCTACGCCACCAGCAACGGCGAGTCCGTCCAAGACATGATTACCGAACCCGACTGGAACACCGAAGTCTTCATGCCGAAAATCGCCGGACGCGGTGCCGCCATTATCGCCGCACGCGGCTCATCATCCGCTGCCTCCGCCGCTAATGCCGCCATCTACCACCTGCGCGACTGGTTACTCGGCAGCAGCGGCAAATGGATAACCATGGGCGTTCCATCCGACGGCTCTTACGGCATTCCCGAAGGTTTGATTTTCGGCTTCCCCGTCATTTGTGACGAAGGCAGCTACCGCATCGTCCAAGGCTTGGATTTGTCGGATGAATTCAGCCAAAAACGTATTGCCGCCACGCTGGCCGAATTGGAAGAAGAACGTTCAGCCATCCAGGATCTACTCTAAAACAAAGGCCGTCTGAAAACCAAATTTCAGACGGCCTAAATAATTAAATGCCCGTTCTACAATCATTTTTAAAAGCTAGAATGGCACTCTTTGTCCTTGTTTATCTTTAAGATGCCATTGACCTGCCGGTGTACAACCACCGCCACTACTGCCGACAGCATAATGATCACAATTCGGATCAAGACGTTTTCCTTGAGAATATGAGCCATTTGTCAAACCATCCCCATCAAAGGAACTGCACGCGCCGGTAAAAGCTACGCAAAACAGGATTAAAAATTTCTTCAACATTCACATCACCTTTTTTATAAAAGTCACACCCAAAAATTGCACCCTGAATAAAGTTTCTACGCTATCGATATGAGCCACACTGTGCAAGCAAAAAGAACTAATCTTACCTTGCTCACTGTTGTATTGCCGCCGATATAGGTACCAAAATTTCCGCTGCCATCACTCAAAGAAAAACTACTGCCAGAAATTTGGAATACACATCTAATGCAATTAAAAACATATAAAATAGTTATCAAACTAATTTTATAAACATGTGACAAATTTTTTGCAACTTTGTTTCTTATGGTTTTGCTTTTTTATAAAGCTCGTTCTCATAATATGAAAATTACCCAATACCTTTTCTGCATTTGAAAAAGGCCGTCTGAAAACCAACTATCAGACGGCCTTTACTATGCAGCCTTATTCCGCTACATCAATGCACAAATATTTCAATTCTAAATACTCGTCCGCACCATATTTGCTACCTTCACGTCCCAAACCACTGCGTTTTACGCCGCCAAACGGTGCCACTTCATTACTGATTAAGCCCGTATTGATGCCGACCATTCCGTATTCCAAGGCTTCGCCGACTCGCCATTGGCGGGCGGTATCGGAGGTGAAAAGGTAAGCTGCCAAACCGTATTCTGTATTGTTCGCAGCCTCGATAACTTCGGCTTCGGTTTCAAAACGGAACACCGGACACAACGGCCCGAAGGTTTCTTCACAAGCTACCGCCATTTGCGCCGTAACGCCGCTTAAAACAGTTGGTTCGAAAAATGTTCCGCCCAACGCGCTGCGTTTGCCGCCGGTTAGGCAACTTGCGCCTTTAGCCAATGCGTCGGCGATGTGCTGCTCGACTTTCTCCACCGCTTTTTCCTCAATCAGCGGCCCTTGGTTTACACCATCCTCCAAGCCGTTGCCCAATTTAAGCGCAGCCACTTTTTCACTTAATTTGCGGCAAAATTCGTCGTAAATGCCGGATTGAGCGTAAACGCGGTTGGTGCAGACGCAGGTCTGACCGCTGTTGCGGAACTTGCTGGCCAGAGCGCCTTCAACGGCTTTGTCCAAATTGGCATCGTCAAACACGATAAACGGCGCATTGCCGCCCAGTTCCAAGCTGAGTTTTTTAATGTCTGCCGCGCTGTCGGCAAAAATCTTCGCGCCGACTTCGGTCGAACCAGTGAAGCTGATTTTGTGCACGGTCGGGTTCGTGGCAAATTCATGGCTGATTTCCGAAGCATGACCGCTGATGACGGGAAGCAAATCCTGCGGCACGCCCGCTTCGTAAGCCAGTAGCGCCAGTGCATACGCGCTCAGGGGCGTGAGCGACGCAGGTTTGATTATCATCGCACAGCCAACCGCCAAAGCAGGCGCAGCCTTGCGCGCAATCATTGCAGACGGGAAGTTCCACGGCGTAATCGCGGCAGTAACGCCGACAGGCTGTTTCAACACGACCAGTTTTTGCGACGCTTTCACACTCGTCAATACATCGCCGTCAATCCGCCGCGCCTCTTCCGCAAACCAGCGCACAAACGAAGCCGCATAATCAATTTCACCACGCGCCTCAGTCAGGCTTTTGCCCTGCTCCATCGTCATGATACGCGCCAGGTCTTCTTTGTTTTCTTTAATCAAAAAATACCAGCGCCACAACACATCGGCGCGTTCCAACGCAGTTTTTGCCGCCCATAATTTTTGTGCTGCTTCCGCCTTTTGAATCAAAAGCTTCAGGCCGTCTGAATCAGTCTTACGGACAAACGCCAAAGCCTCACCTGTTGCAGGGTTATCAACTCTAATAGCATCTGTAATCGGAGAAAAGGAAATATCGGGATGGTTGAGCAAGCGGGCAAAATCTTTCATGAGAAACTAGCTTTCTAAAATCAGGAATATGTGTTCATTATCATATTCATACCATGAAAGCGCAACTAATTCGAAAAATAAACCAACAGCAAAGGCCGCCTGAATATCTTACAGACAGCCTTTGCTTTAACGACATTATATCCATCTTAATAATGAATGAAATACGATGATTAATACTCTACCTCAAAAGGATAGGACACATGTATGACAACAATTTGCTATAATACAAAACTCATTTCAACCCTCATTCGAAATTCCATTTTCAGACGGCCTTTGTCTGTTTATAAGGCCGTCTGAAATGTTTTCTGTCCATCCTCTTTAGCCGAACCATGATTCCATCTGATTTCATTGACGAGCTTTTGTCCAAAGTCGATATTGTCGATATTATCGACGAGCAGGTTCCGCTGAAGAAAGGCGGGGCGAACTATATGGCCTGCTGTCCGTTTCACAAGGAAAAGACGCCGTCGTTTTCGGTCAGTCCGACCAAGCAGTTTTACCATTGTTTCAGTTGCGGAGCGCATGGTTCGGCGATTGGTTTTGTGATGGAGCATCAGGGGCTGTCGTTTCCGGAGGCGGTGCAGTTT
>NZ_CATNVN010000125.1:0-5413 GCF_951230505.1 uncultured Neisseria sp. | reverse complement strand
CAGTAGATAGTATTGACAAACCTATCGGTAAGTGCCAGTCAATACTATTTTTCCATGAGTCTTTGATTGCCAAATATGCAAATACTCGGAAAATAAATTTATAACTGTTATTAGTAGACATTATGGCAATATTAACTTTTTCATTTCGCTTAAAATTGGATCACAAAACTTCTCATATGAAGACAATAATTCAACGTCGCTATTAATATAGAAATTTTGTCCTATAATATGCGTTAGAGATCCTGATATATCAAAATCAATATTTTTTTCAGGTCTATTTTCATCTGCCCCTAAAACAATTTTAGCAGAACCATATTGAGATTTCTTGCTAGAGAAAAGATTTTTGATTTTATCCCATTTGCTTTTTATGCCATCTAAACCAGAAGCTGAAACTTCCAGCACTTTTCTTTTTTCAGTAAAATATCCATTTTGATCCAATGGAGTTTGATATTCTCTTTCATCGATCAGGAAAATATTTTTTACTCGGCCATGATTAATCATGTCAATAAAGTCTTGGTTAGCATGTACTCTATATTCAAATTTATAATCTACATTTATTAATAAAGGATTTCCTTTTGTATCATAAGCTCCACTAGGATCTGTTTGCTTAAATTCATTTGGAAACTTATCTTTTACATTTTTCTTTATGACTTTGTTAAAAAATTTAACAATATTGCTAATTGTTAAGCCATTTGCTGCTTCTACCAACATGAGTGCTGTATCCAAAGGATTTTCAGGTAACTTAATAATTACATGACTAGAAAAATCCTGCCCTTCTAGATCATTGAGGTTCTTTTTAATTATTCTACGAGTTCGCCCTGATCTATTTTGTCCTGTAAAGATAGGATCAGATAAAGTTCTATTAGAGATATTTAATAGAAACTCATAGATAATTACATTATTAAGGTGTTCAATCTTGAAATCAGAACAATAAAATGTTACCTGCGAATCCCATAAGGTTAGAATCCAATCATCTTTTGGAATTTTTTGCAATAAATCTAGAGTTTTTTGTACGCCTATACGGTTAGGATTATCGGACTTTCTACTACTAGTAACAGCCTCTAAGTCAAACATTGCAATTCTTCTACGATTTTTATTAGCCATTTGTATACCTTATCTATTGAATTGATAAATTAACACGTAAGCATGTCGGTTCATAATCCAACATTTTTATATTTCACAAAACTTGTTGGGTCATGACCCAACCTACGCCAAACAAGGCCTTTCATACGGTATCCTTGCACAAAAGGCAGCCTGAAACCTTTCAGGCTGCCTTTCTTACATCAAGCCAGCTTCGCGTTGACCCAATCTTTCACGCTCTCCAACACGGCGGGCAGTTTCTCTACATCGCTGCCGCCTGCCTGTGCCAAGTCAGGACGGCCACCGCCTTTGCCGCCGACTTGTTCGGCTGCAAATTTAACCAGATCGCCTGCTTTTACTTTTCCGGTCAAGGCTTTGGATACGCCGGCGCACAGGGAGACTTTGCCGTCGTTGACTGCGGCGAGCAATACGATGGCTTGTTCTGATTTGCCGGTCAAGTCAGTCACGATTTCGCGCAGGGCTGCGGCATCGGCTTCGATTTGGGCAGCAACGAGTTTGGCTGAGCCCAGGTCTTTTGCATCGGCCAAGAGTTTGGCGCCTGCGTGGACGGCAAGTTCGGCTTTGGCGCGTGCCAATTCTTTTTCCAATGCTTTGGCGTGTGCCGCGCCTGCTTGGATTTTCGCCAATACGTCTTTTTCGGTTTGGGCTTTGGTTTCGGCAATAATGTCTTTAACCAAGCGTTCTTGTTCTTGCGCCCATTTGAGTGCGTTCAGGCCGGTGATGGCTTCGATACGGCGTACGCCTGCGGCAATACCGCCTTCGCTGATGATTTTGAAGAGGCCGATGTCACCGGTGCGTGAAACGTGTGTACCGCCGCACAATTCGGTAGAGAAACCGCCCATTTGCAGTACGCGTACTTCGTCGCCGTATTTTTCACCGAAGAGCATCATGGCGCCGGTTTTTTGGGCATCTTCCATGCTCATAATGGCTGCGTTGACGGCAACGTTGGCTAAAATGGCTTCGTTGACGCGGCGTTCTACTTCGGCGATTTCTTCGGCAGTTACTGCTTGAGGATGGGAAATGTCGAAACGGGTGGATTCGGCGGTAACCAAAGAGCCTTTTTGTTCAACGTGTTCGCCCAATACATCGCGCAGGGCTTTGTGCATTAAGTGGGTCGCGCTGTGGTTACGCATATTGGCATTGCGGATTTCGTCATCCACTTTGGCGGTAACGCTGTCGCCGACTTTCAGACGGCCTGAAGTTTGTATGCCGAATTGGCCGAATACGGCTGCTTTGATTTTTTGGGTATCGCGTACTTCAAAGCGGTTTTCGCCTGCGAAGATATAGCCGACGTCGCCGACTTGACCGCCGGATTCTGCGTAGAATGGGGTAAAGTCGATAACGATGGCGCCTTCGTCGCCTTCGTTTAATTCGTTGACTGACTCGCCGTCTTTGTAGAGGGCGAGGACTTTAGATTCGGTTTGGCGTTCGCTATAACCTTTAAACTCGGTGTCTTGGCCTTCGTAAGGCAGTTGGGCGTTAGCTTTGAAGCTTTGTGCGGCGCGTGCGCGTGCGCGTTGGGCTTCCATTTCGCGCTCGAAGCCTGCTTCGTCCAGTTCGATATTGCGTTCGCGGCAGATGTCGGCAGTCAAGTCGTATGGGAAACCGTAGGTATCGTAGAGTTTGAAGATGATTTCGCCGTCGAGTTTTTTGCTGCCTTTTGCCAACGCGTTTTCCAACAAAGCCATACCGGTTTCCAGAGTTTGGGCAAAACGGCTTTCTTCGTTTTTCAACGCTTCTTCGATTTGAACTTGTTTTTCTTTCAATTCAGGGTAGGCATCGCCCATCTCTTTAACCAAATCGGCCACCAGTTTGTGGAAGAATAGTTTGCTTTGACCCAGTTTGTAACCGTGGCGTACGGCGCGGCGGATAATGCGGCGCAATACGTAGCCGCGGCCTTCATTGGAAGGCAATACGCCGTCTGCAATCAGGAATGAGCAGGAGCGGATATGGTCGGCGATGACTTTCAGGCTCGGCTCGTCCATGCTGAATGGCGCGCCAGTTTCGCGGGCAACGGCTTTGAGCAGGTCTTGGAACAAGTCGATTTCGTAGTTGCTGTGAACATGCTGCATCACGGCCGCCATGCGCTCCAAGCCCATGCCTGTATCAACGGAAGGCTTAGGCAGCGGATTCATATTGCCTTGTTCGTCGCGGTTGAACTGCATGAATACGCAGTTCCAAATTTCAATCCAGCGGTCGCCGTCTTCTTCAGGGCTGCCCGGAATGCCGCCCCAGATTTCTTCGCCGTGGTCGTAGAAAATTTCGGAGCAAGGGCCGCAAGGGCCGGTGTCGCCCATTTGCCAGAAGTTGTCGGATGCGTATTTCGCGCCTTTGTTGTCGCCGATCCGGACGATGCGCTCGGCAGGCATGCCGATTTCGTTCAGCCAAATGTTGTAGGCTTCGTCGTCTTCTGCGTAAACGGTCGCCAAGAGTTTGTCTTTAGGGATGTTCAACCATTCAGGAGAAGTCAGGAATTCCCAAGCGAAGTGGATTGCGTCGCGCTTGAAGTAGTCGCCGAAGGAGAAGTTGCCCATCATCTCAAAGAAGGTGTGGTGGCGGGCAGTGTAGCCGACGTTTTCCAAGTCGTTATGTTTGCCGCCTGCGCGTACGCATTTTTGCGCGGTGGTGGCGCGGTTGTATGGGCGTTTGTCAAAGCCGAGGAATACGTCTTTAAATTGGTTCATGCCTGCGTTGGTAAACAACAGGGTCGGGTCGTCGTGTGGCACGAGCGAGGAGGAGCGGACGATGGTGTGGCCTTTAGATTCAAAAAATTTCAGGAATTTTTGGCGTAGTTCGGTGGTTTTCATAATGTCTCGATAAATTTTTTACAAGGATTTCAGACGGCCCAGACGGCGCGTTGCGATTAAAAACGAATGGGCGTTATCTTACCGCAAAACCATATTTCAAGCTATCGGCA
This sequence comes from uncultured Neisseria sp., assembly GCF_951230505.1. Classification (NCBI taxonomy): domain Bacteria; kingdom Pseudomonadati; phylum Pseudomonadota; class Betaproteobacteria; order Neisseriales; family Neisseriaceae; genus Neisseria; species uncultured Neisseria sp. The sequence continues at coordinate 1,395 of NZ_CATNVN010000125.1, read as the reverse complement.
GAAAGGTTTTAAGTTGGCAGCAATCCGTCTTTCAGACGGCCTCAAGCGGGGCGATATCTTTTAACAATGAAGCCTATCCGCTCGGGCTTGCCTGCTTTATAATGCCTCTCTATTTTCAACCGGATACGCAAGGAATGATAATGACCAAACATCTGCCCCTCATCGTACTGACTGCGCTGGCGCTGGCGCTGGCTGGCTGCGGCGGCTCGGACAAAACTTCTGCCGACAAGGCGGCTCAAACCGATAATCAAAAGATATTGAGCATTTACAACTGGTCGGAATATGTTGATCCCGAGACGGTTGCCGCGTTTGAGAAAAAACACGGTATCGCAGTAACTTATGATGTATATGACAGCGATGAAACGCTGGAGAGCAAGGTGTTGACCGGTAAGTCGGGTTACGACATCGTGGGTCCTTCCAATGCGTTTGTCGGTAGGCAGATTAAGGCAGGTGCGTATCAGAAAATCGACAAATCCCTGATTCCCAACTATAAAAACCTCAATCCACAACTGATGAAGCTGATGGAAGGCGTTGATCCGGGGCATGAATATGCGGTGCCGTTTTATTGGGGTACCAATACTTTCGCTATCAATACCGAGCGTGTGAAAAAGGCTTTGGGCACGGATCAGCTGCCGGACAATCAATGGGATTTGGTGTTTAACCCCGAATACACGTCCAAACTCAAACAATGCGGCATCAGCTATTTGGACAGCGCGGCGGAAATTTATCCTATGGTGTTGAACTATATGGGTAAAAATCCAAACAGCAGCGAAACGGCAGATATCAAGGCGGCTACGGAGGTCTTGAAGAAAAACCGTCCGTACATCAAGCGTTTTACCTCGTCCGGTTTTATCGATGATTTGGCGCGCGGCGATACTTGCGTAACGATTGGCTTTGGCGGCGATTTGAACATTGCCAAACGCCGTGCCGAAGAAGCAGGCGGCAAGGAAAAAATCCGTGTGATGATGCCGAAAGAAGGTGTGGGGATTTGGGTGGATTCGTTTGTGATTCCGAAAGATGCCAAACATGTGGCCAATGCCCATGCGTATATCAATGATTTCTTAGATCCTGAAGTTGCGGCGAAAAACGGCAATTTTGTTACTTATGCGCCGTCCAGCAAACCGGCTCAGGAGCTGATGGATGAAGAGTTTAGAAACGACAATACGATTTTCCCGACTGATGAGGATTTGAAAAACAGCTTTATCATGATGCCTATCCAACCTGCGGCGTTGAAATTTATGGTCCGTCAATGGCAAAGCGTGAAAGCAGGGACATAAGCTGATTGGGACGTATTAAGGCCGTCTGAATGGTGTAACCGAAATCCTTGATTTCGTTTTACGGCTGTTCAGACGGCCTTTCGTTTGTGTCAGATTGGCTTGGGTAAGGTTTAAAAAC
>NZ_CATNVN010000124.1:0-5451 GCF_951230505.1 uncultured Neisseria sp. | reverse complement strand
TGGAACGTGCCGGCGACCTTGCAGCCTTGTTGACCAACCTCGAGCCTCATGATGTGCTGTTTATTGATGAAATCCACCGTTTAAGCCCCGTGGTTGAAGAAATCCTTTATCCTGCGCTTGAAGATTATCAGTTGGACATCATGATAGGCGAAGGACCGGCCGCGCGTTCGGTCAAAATCGATTTGCCGCCGTTTACATTGGTAGGTGCGACGACCCGCGCCGGCATGCTGACCAACCCTTTGCGCGACCGTTTCGGTATCGTGTCCCGATTGGAGTTTTATCAGAATAAAGATTTGGCGACTATTGTTGCCCGTTCTGCTCAACTATTGCAGTTGGATATGGGCGACGAGGGCGCTATGGAAGTGGCCAAGCGCAGCCGCGGCACTCCGCGTATTGCCAACCGCCTTTTGCGACGTGTACGCGATTACGCGGATGTGAAAAACAACGGCGTGATTGATGCGGAAATTGCCGATGCGGCCTTGAGTATGCTGGATGTGGACGGGCAAGGTTTGGATGTGATGGATAGGAAATTCCTTGAGGCGATTCTGCACAAATTCAGCGGCGGTCCTGTCGGTTTGGAAAACGTGGCTGCTGCGATTGGCGAATCGACCGATACCATCGAAGATGTGATTGAGCCTTATCTGATTCAGCAGGGCTTTTTGCAACGTACACCGCGCGGACGCGTAGCAACCGAACGAGCCTATCTGCATTTCGGTTTGAAGGTTCAAGAATAATAATGAAGGCCGTCTGAAAACTGCTTTCAGACGGCCTGATACTTTCAATTTCATATGATTGTCGGCAAATATCTGCCGATAATCGGTTAAAATGTCCCCCTTTTCTTTTTTGAAGTTTCCCCATGAATATCTTATCCGTAGAAAATGCTTCTTTTGCCGTCGGCCACGTCGCCTTGCTCGACAAAACTTCTTTTCAACTCGACAGCGGCGAGAAAATCGGTTTAATCGGCCGCAACGGCGCGGGTAAGTCTTCGTTTTTAAAAATCCTTGCAGGCGTACAAAAGCTCGATGACGGGCAGATTATTGTTCAAAATAATCTCAAAATCGTTTATGTGCCGCAGGAATCCTTTTTTGATAAGGACGCAACCGTATTTGATACCGTTGCCGAAGGTTTGGGCGAAATTCGCGATTTATTGCGCCGTTATCATCATGTCAGCCATGAGTTAGAAAATGGTTCGAGTGAGGCTTTGTTGAAAGAGCTCAATGAATTGCAACTTGAAATTGAAGCGAAGGACGGCTGGAAGCTGGATGCGGCAGTGAAGCAGACTTTGGGCGAACTCGGTTTGCCGGAAAACGAAAAAATCGGCAACCTCTCCGGCGGTCAGAAAAAGCGCGTCGCCTTGGCGCAGGCTTGGGTGCAAAAGCCCGACGTATTGCTGCTGGACGAACCGACCAACCATTTGGACATTGACGCGATTATCTGGCTGGAAAACCTGCTCAAAGCGTTTGAAGGCAGCTTGGTCGTGATTACCCACGACCGCCGTTTTTTGGATAATATCGCCACGCGCATCGTTGAACTTGACCGCGGCATTCTGCGCTCCTATCCTGGCTCGTTCTCTAAATACAGCGAGAAAAAAGCGCAAGAGTTGGCAGTCGAGGCGGAACACAACCGCTTGTTTGATAAATTCCACGCGCAGGAAGAAGCGTGGATACGCAAAGGCATCGAAGCGCGCCGTACCCGTAACGAAGGTCGCGTGCGCCGTTTGGAAGAACTGCGCCGCCAGCGCGCCGAACGCCGCAACGTACAAGGGCAGGTCAACTTTAAGCTCGATAGCGGCGAAAAAAGCGGCAAAATCATCGCCGAATTGGAACACGCTTCGTTTGCCTATGGCGACAAAGTTATCATGGACAAATTTTCTGCCATTTTGCAGCGCGGAGACAAAATCGGCTTAATCGGTCCAAACGGTATCGGTAAAACCACCTTCCTTAAGCTGATTTTGGGCGAATTGCAGCCGACCTACGGCAGAATCCGTATCGGCAGTAAGCAGGAAGTTGCCTATTTCGACCAGTTCCGTAGCGCGTTGAATGAAAACGACACCGTGTTTTACACGCTCGGACAGGGCAACGATTACGTTGAAGTCGGCGGTAAGAAAAAGCATGTGATGAGCTATCTGGAAGATTTCCTGTTTCATCCAGCCCGCGCGCAAAGTCCTGTTTCATCGCTCTCCGGAGGCGAACGTAACCGCCTTTTGCTGGCAAAACTCTTTACCCGTCCTGCCAATATCCTCGTCTTGGACGAACCGACCAACGACTTGGATATCGATACTCAAGAGCTGCTTGAAGACTTATTGCGCGATTACCAAGGCACGGTATTCCTTGTCTCGCATGACCGTATGTTCTTGGATAATGTGATTACCCAAAGCATTGTTTTCGAAGGACAAGGCCATCTGAAAGAATACATCGGCGGCTATCAGGACTATATCGATGCAAAATCGAGAGAAGAGAAGATTCAGACGGCCGCTGCGCCTAAAGCTGTTGCCGAGCCTGAAAAAATCAAACCCAAAGCCAACCGCACGGTCAAACTTTCTTACAAAGAACAGCGCGAACTCGATGCCCTGCCTGATGAAATCGCAGCTTTGGAAACTGAGCAGGCTGAAATCAATACCCAGCTTTCCGATCCTGAAATTTTCAAAGATTACGAAAAAGCAGGTGCGTTACAAAGCAGGGCTGAAGAAATTGAAATGCTGCTTTTGGAAAAGCTGGAACGCTGGGAATGGCTGGAAGCGAAACAAAATGGCGAAGCGGTTTAAATTGGGAATTTTGTCCCAAAGTAGGGCAGATACTTTTCTAAGTCATGCCGTCTGAACCCCGAATATTCAAAAACAAGATCTACAACCAACATGAAAAAAGTCGAGAAAAACGTATTGGTGCTGCATAGCGCTAAGGAAATGTTTGAGCTGGTGGACAAAGTTGAGGACTATCCAAAATTTTTGCCGTGGTACAGCAAGACCGAAGTCATCGAACGCAAAGGCAATGAGCTAAAAGCGCGCCTGTTTATGGACTATATGCGCGTCAAGCAGTCGTTTGCGACGCACAACCACAATATCCCGGGGCAGGAAATCCGCATGGATTTACTCGAAGGGCCGTTTAAAACCCTGCGCGGCACTTGGAAATTTATCGATTTGGGCGATGATATGTGCAAAGTCGAATTCAGATTAGAATACGATTTCTCCAATGCCGTACTCTCTGCCATGATTTCCCCGGTGTTCGGCCATCTTGCCGGTACGCTGGTAGATGCTTTTATTAAAGAGGCCGACCGCCGCTATGCTTGAGATTGAAATTGTTTACGGGCTGGCCGATAGGCAAGTGTTGAAGAGCATGACCGTTGCCGAAGGTGCAACCATACGCGAAGCTGCCCTGCAAAGCGGTTTGGAGGTAGAGTTCCCAGAGTTGGATTTACAGCAAGCACCTTTAGGTATTTTCGGCAAAGCCGTGAAAGACGAGACAGTGTTACGCGATGGCGATCGGATTGAGGTTTACCGTCCATTGTTGATTGATCCGAAAGAAGCGCGACGTAAACGCGCCGGGCAAGAATAAATCAAAGGCCGTCTGAAACTTTTTCAGACGGCCTGTCAAACTGAAAGAACAATAATGAGCTTGAAAATTAAATTAATCGTCGGTTTGGGCAATCCAGGCCAAGAATACGAACAAACGCGCCACAATGTCGGCTTTTGGCTGTTGGACGAACTGGCGTGGAAATGGAAAGTCAATTTTAAAGACGAGAAGAAATTTTACGGCGAAGTAGCGCGCGCCACTACGCCTGATGGCGATGTTTGGCTGCTCAAACCCATGACCTTTATGAACCGCTCCGGTCAGGCCGTTGCCGCTTTGGCTCAGTTTTACAAAATCAAGCCGGAGGAAATCTTGGTGGTCCATGACGAGCTGGATATTCCATGCGGCCGTATCAAATTCAAACTTGGCGGCGGCAACGGCGGACACAACGGCCTCAAAGACATTCAGGCTCGCTTGGGTACGCCTAATTTCTACCGCCTGCGCTTAGGCATTGATCATCCGGGCGACCGTAATCTGGTTGTCGGTTATGTGTTGAATAAACCGTCGGCGGAACACAGACAGCAAATTGATGATTCCATCGCTAAATCCCTGCAAGGATTGCAGGCCGTGTTGAATGGCGAATGGGAAGAAGCAACACGTTTTTTGCACAGTAAGTAAGCGCACCCGAATCAAACGGGTAGCCTTGCACATCATGTTCAGACGGCCTGAAAACAGGCAGTGCGTCTGACTAGCGATAAACCAATCAAAGAAACAGTAAATTATGAACGAACTGACCAGCCTTATGCAGACCGAAGCCCCAGGCATTGTTGGCGAAACATTAGACTTCTGTCTTTACGAATGCAGTATTGAAGATGCCCCGGATGCTAAAGAAGTGGCACAATGGCGTGATATTTTGAAGGCGCGGGGTGGGAAATTTGTCCGCTTGGCAGATATCTGCCAAACATGGCTGGATGAAGAGGCCGACAAATGAAAGCCTTGCCGTTAAACAAATTTACTGTCGCTGCCTTGATTTGGTTTGCCGCCGCCATTTATGCCTTGCTTTTCAAAGAGGGCGGCAATAGCGCTCCACTATTTCCCCATTTTGATAAAGTTGGCCATTTCGGACTGTTTTTCGGTCAGGCATGGTTGTGTGCAAAAATATTTATTCAAGACAATAGGACTATTCCCTATAAAGGCATTCTGCTTGCCGCTTTATTGTTTGCAGTAGGGAGTGAGCTGGCTCAGGCATTTCTGACTGCTACGCGCCAGGGTTCGATCGCGGACGGTATTGCCGATATGGCAGGTACGGCTGCGGCGCTATGGTTTGCAGAAAAAGTAAAAGCAGCAAAAAGTTAGATATATTTAAAGAAGTTAAAAGGCCGTCTGAAATCCTGAGAAACAGGTTTCAGACGGCCTTTTGTTACTTGATATTTGAAGCAATGATTGCTTTATGACAAGAATTAGAATGTCACGCGTACACCGGCAGATACTTCGTGAGTATGAATTTTTGTCTCATCAAATTTGCCCCAGTAGTTGTAGCGGTAGCCAGCGTCCAAGGCAACGTTAGGAGTTACTTCGTAGCTTACACCAGCCATTACACCCACACCGGTTTTAGTTTCTTTGCGTTCATAATATGAATTAGCTGTCTCAACTTTTGTTGAAGCATGATTAACAGCCACACGAGCACCTACATAAGGTTTTACAGGAGCTTGCAGATCAAAGTCATAAATAGCAGAAACGCCGGCACTGTGGTACTTGGCTTCCTTATCAACCAAGGAGGTGTTGATTTTTTTAGATTTATAATGTGTGTAATCAGCAGCAACACGGAAATCACCGAAATCGTAACCGGCAGAGATGCGTGGGCTAAAGCCTTTAACTGATGCATCTCCCTTTACAGTAGCATGACCAGCATCAGCTTGAACATAAAAACCTTTGGTTGCATCAG
>NZ_CATNVN010000123.1:0-5492 GCF_951230505.1 uncultured Neisseria sp. | reverse complement strand
GTGTTGCCCAAACCTTTCGGATATTGTTCGGTTACGGCAAAGGGTACGTCCAAAGCCGTCAAACCTTGAATCAGCAGGCGGCAGCGTTCCACCATTTCATCCGCGCCGGAAAGGGCGGGCAGCAGGCGTTCTTGAATATCGACAATTAGACAAAGCGTATTTTTCGGGTTCATGGCTTTTCCTTTCAGACGGCCTTTACAGCAAAATCGTTGAATCAGAATGCAATCATATAACAAGCCGCTGGAAAAGTATTGCAGCTTGCCCTGTTTTAAAGCCCGAAATTCTTTTAAAATACCACCTGATTTGAATTGATAGAGACCGACAACATGAATTTATACCAAACCGTCGAACGTGAAGCCCAAGCAGCCTTTGCCGCTGCCGGTTTGTCCGACAGCCCCGTCGTATTGCAGGCGGCGAAAAATCCCGATTTCGGCGATTTCCAAATCAACGGCGTGATGGGTGCGGCGAAAAAAGCCAAACAAAATCCGCGCGAGTTGGCGCAAAAAGTGGCCGAAGCATTGACCGACAACGCCGTAATTGAAAGCGCGGAAGTCGCCGGCCCGGGCTTTATCAACCTGCGCCTGCGTCCCGAATTTCTCGCCCAAAACATTCAGACGGCCTTGAATGACGCGCGTTTCGGCGTAGCGAAAACCGACAAACCTCAAACCGTCGTTATCGACTATTCTTCGCCTAATTTGGCCAAAGAAATGCACGTCGGCCATCTGCGCTCCAGCATCATCGGCGACAGCATTTCGCGCGTGTTGGAATTTATGGGCAACACCGTTATCCGTCAAAACCACGTCGGCGACTGGGGTACGCAGTTCGGCATGTTGGTCGCTTATTTGGTTGAGCAGCAAAAAGACAATACCGCGTTTGAACTGGCAGATTTGGAGCAATTTTACCGAGCCGCCAAAGTACGCTTTGACGAAGATCCTGCCTTCGCTGACACTGCGCGCGAATACGTTGTGAAGCTGCAAGGCGGTGATGAAACTGTTTTGGTGTTGTGGAAACAGTTTGTCGATATTTCGCTCTCGCACGCCCAAGCCGTTTACGACACACTGGGCTTGAAACTGCGTCCTGAAGACGTGGCTGGCGAATCGACATACAACAACGATTTGCAGCCCGTGGTTGATGATTTGGTTCAGAAAGGTTTGGCAGTCGAAGACGACGGCGCGAAAGTCGTGTTCTTGGACGAGTTCAAAAACAAAGAAGGCGAACCTGCCGCATTTATCGTGCAAAAACAAGGCGGCGGCTTCCTTTATGCTTCCACCGACTTGGCGTGTTTGCGCTACCGCGTCGGTACGCTTCATGCCGACCGCCTGTTGTATGTCGTCGACCACCGCCAAGCCCTGCACTTTGAGCAACTCTTTACAACTTCCCGCAAAGCAGGCTATCTGCCGGAAGATGTAAAAGCCGAGTTTATCGGCTTCGGCACCATGATGGGCAAAGACGGCAAACCGTTCAAAACGCGCAGTGGCGACACCGTGAAACTGGTTGATTTACTTGATGAAGCGATCAATCGAGCCGAACAAGTCGTAAAAGAGAAAAATCCAAAATGGCAATTAACAACAGAATTAGAAGATGGATTAAAAAAGATTTCTTCTTTAACTAATTCTGATAATTTAAAAAATAAATTAAAGTACAACTTAGAAAATAAAAAGTTGGAAATTACTTTGGAAAACGATGGTGTGTATCATCTTCCTATCGATAAGAGTGACAAGATTGTCAGAGGAGCAGAGGAATATACTGATACAGCATTAAGTGATGCAGAGAAAATTGCCCGAGTTGTCGGCATCGGTGCAGTCAAATATGCCGATTTGAGCAAAAACCGCACCAGCGATTATGTGTTCGACTGGGACGCCATGCTCTCGTTTGAAGGCAATACCGCCCCTTACCTGCAATACGCCTATACCCGCGTGCAAAGCATGTTCCGCAAAGCAGGCGCATGGGACGCAACTGCGCCAACCGTTTTGACCGAACCTTTGGAAAAACAACTGGCTGCCGAGCTGCTGAAATTTGAAGACGTACTGCAAAGCGTGGCAGACACGGCATATCCGCACTACCTTGCCGCCTACCTCTATCAAATCGCCACCTTGTTCAGCCGCTTCTACGAAGCCTGCCCGATTTTGAAATCAGAAGGCGCAACCCGCAACAGCCGCCTGCAACTGGCAAAGCTGACTGGCGACACGCTGAAACAAGGCTTGGAGTTGTTGGGTATTGATGTATTAGATGTGATGTAAGTTTTTAAATAAAAACGATGAAAGGCCGTCTGAAACTTTGCAGGTTGCAAGGTTTCAGACGGCCTTTTTGATGGTTTGACAGATGTCGTGATGCCGTTGTTTGAGCCTAAGCGGTTTTATATTTGCTCAGGTAATGCGTTCAGACGGCCTTATCTTTATTTCAAATTGCTTGCCAACAACCAAGCCTGTGCTTCGGCAGCGTCGCTGAAATATTTGGGATGTTGGTTGGTCAAGAGGCTGGAAAGGCGCGCGCCGAGTTTAATCCAAATGTCGTCGGTAATGACGGCAACGCGGCCGAAGTCGGTTTCATGTTGGTTGAGGAATTTGATTTGTTCGACCGCCATATCGATGGTGAAGTCTTTCAGCATGGACAAATCCAGCAAGATGTCGGGCAGATGGATTTTTTGTTTCGCGGCTAACAAGGCTTCTTCCAATTGGCGGAAATCGTCCAAAGTGAACTCGTTGTACAGCGCTACGTTTAAGCCGTAAGATTGTTCGCGGATGGAAATCATGGTGTTCTCCTTGTTAAATTATTGCTTCATCAGAAATTTTTTGATTGAGGCCGGAGTAAAACTGCTGAACACGCCGCCTGCGACAATGATAACCATGCCGGTAGCTTCCTGCCAAGTGATTTTATCGCCGAAAAGCAGTACGCCGGACAGGGCGGAGAAAACGACGGTCAGGTAGGAAAGCGAGGCAACGGTAAATTTCTTGCCTACCTTGTAGGCGCGGGTCATGGCCAATTGTGCAATCATGGCGGAGATGCCGATGCCGGCCAGATAGGGCAGGGAAGAGATGGTCAGCGGATGCCAGCCTGTGATGGTGCTCCAGACTGCGCCCATAATCAGGCCGGTAAGCGACAAATAAAACACCACACGCCAGCCCGGTTCGCCCAAAAGCGAGAGTTCGCGTACCTGCAAATATGCCCAGCCCGACATGGCGCCGCCTGCCAAACTGACCAGCGCGGCAAATTCCTGTCCGCCTTGAAAAGATGGGTTGAGCAACAGGATAACGCCGATAAAGCCCATAACCAAAATGGCTTGGGTATAAAGTGTAATTCGTTCTTTTAAAATGAAAAATGAAAAAATGGCAAGCCAGATGGAAGACGTGTAGTTGAGCGTGACGCCTGTTGCCAGCGGCAGATGCATGACGGAATAAAACGTGCACATCATGGCAAGCGTGCCGATGACGCTGCGGTTGAGATGGGTTTTCCAATGCGGCGTGGAAAACGTGTTGCCTTGCGCTTTGGCCATGATGCCTAAGAACAGAGTGGAGACCAGCATGCGCCAAAAGACCAGCTCGCCGCTGGAAAAGCCGAATTGCGTTGAGGCGGCTTTGATGGAGAGGTTCATGACGGTAAAGCCGAGCGCGGCAATAACCATCCATGCCGAGCCGAGCGGATCTTTTCTGACGGTTTCCATTTGATGGGTGTGTAAAGCGGTTTTATTAATAAGAAAATATTATACAGGTCAATCAGGCCGTCTGAAAAATATCGTTGGGTTTCAGACGGCCTTTTTGTTAGAAAATGAGAATTATTATTGAATAATGAAGTGGGTTTTTATAGAATGGAAGCTCTGTTTTCAAGAAAGGCTTGTTATGAAAGTTTCCAATATTTCTGCCGTATTGCTGTCCGCTTTGTTTTCCGTTGCCGTTTCTGCCGCGCCTTTGGGAGAGGTTTCTTCAGAAAACGGTAAGATTTTCAGCGGCGAAAATTACATGGTCGTTAAGAAAGACATGAAGAAAGGGGAGCAGATTAAGCCGCACGATCATCCGGGTTTTAAAACGTTGATTTTTGCCGTTGGAAAAGGAAGCTTTAACGTGACGCTGAATCAGACTGAAAAACATACTGTTGGCGCAGGCTCGGTGTTGCGGTTTGGCGGTGATGTCGTGATTGAGGCCGTTGCAACAGAAGATGCGGATGTGGCAATTACGTTGATTAAGTAAGCCGATAGATGATAAAAGGCCGTCTGAAAGATGATGTTTCAGACGGCCTTGTTTATTCATACAACCGTTGCCATTAAGCGCAAATCAAATAGATGAAGCCGGAGCCGAAGATATCTGCCAAGGCATGAATCAGGAAAAACGGCAGCAGGTTTTTGACTTTGTATTTGTAGAAAAAGTAGTACATCAAGCCGAAAACGACGCCGATAACGGTCGCCCAAAGCATGCCTTGGTAAGTATGGAAGGAGATGCGCACCAAGGTCGAATAGGCCAATGCCTGCCATTTGTATTTGTCTTCTACGCAGGTCAAAAGGCCGAGAAAACAGAATTCCTCATAAAAGCCGTTTAAAAGGCCGTAGAGGATGGCCATCGGCGCAAGGGCGGCAAATTTGTCGAAGATGGATAATGGTTTGATGTATTGGAAGATTTCAGTGGTAAAGTAATTGTAGCCGCCGCTTAATGAAGTTACCGCATCGGCGGTTAAGCCCATCAGGATAAAAATCACAGGCGTCCAAAACAACACGCCTAAGTTAAAACGAATCGGCAATTGTTTGAAGTCGAAACGGCGGATAATGAGGTAAATTAGAGCAATAGCAAGCAGTGTCAACTGCAGGCTCATGTTTTCCGAATAAGCCACGCCGGTTACCGCAGTATCGCGCGCCTCTTCGGCAACGGCGGCTGTTTCTACTTGCGGCATCAGGCTGGCGATATAAAGTTGGGTGGAGCGGTAGGCAAATTGACCGAACAGGATGGCGGTTACAATCAGCATATCAAACCAGCGCAAATGGCACAAAGGCTCTTTAGGGCGGATGGCGGCGAGTATGCTCATATTCTCCTCTTTAATCTAATAAATAGCGGTGCGCAATAGTTACATAAATATACAAAAATCGTCAACAATTATCACAATAAAACATGAATTAAAAATCAGGCTGTTTCAGACGGCCTGAAGTGCTTCCAAAATGCCGTATTTTCTAAAGGGTTTATCTTCAAAAGTATGGCATAATCACTTTATTGCAAACCAAGGAATCTTATCGTGAGTATTTCTCTGTCCCAATATCTGCTCTACCTGCAATACATGTTGGCAGGTATCGCCATGACCGTTGTTTTTGCCGCCGTATATCTGCGGATTACACCCGTTGAAGAATTGCGCCTGATTAAAAACGGCAACCTTGCCTGTGCCTTGTCTTTTGGCGGTGCGTTGGTCGGTTTCTGTCTGACCCTGGCGTCAAGCATTGCCCACAGCGTCAGCTTCATCGATTTTATCCTGTGGGCCCTTGCCGCAGCCGTGATTCAGATTTTTGTCTATTTCGC
>NZ_CATNVN010000122.1:0-5502 GCF_951230505.1 uncultured Neisseria sp. | reverse complement strand
GTTATTCATTACTAAGGTACGCGATGAAACTGATTGAACAACATCAAATTTTTGGTGGTTCGCAACAAGTTTGGGCACACCATGCCCAAACGCTTCAGTGCGAAATGAAATTTGCCGTCTATTTGCCGGATAATCCGGAGAATCGACCGCTTGGTGTGATTTATTGGCTTTCCGGCTTAACGTGTACGGAACAAAATTTCATTACCAAATCAGGTTTTCAGCGTTATGCGGCAGAACATCAAGTAATTGTGGTTGCACCTGATACTAGTCCTCGTGGAGAGCAAGTGCCGAACGATGCTACTTATGATTTAGGGCAAGGTGCAGGCTTTTATCTGAATGCGACCGAGCAGCCTTGGGCGACGAATTATCAAATGTATGATTATATTTTGAATGAGTTGCCTAGTCTGATTGAGGAAAAATTTCCTACCAACGGCAAACGTTCGATTATGGGACATTCAATGGGCGGACATGGCGCATTGGTATTGGCATTGCGAAACCGAGAACGTTATCAAAGTGTTTCTGCCTTTTCGCCTATTTTGTCGCCAAGCCTTGTGCCTTGGGGGGAGAAAGCCTTTTCTGCCTATTTAGGAAAAGATCGCGAAAAATGGCAGCAATATGATGCTAACTCGCTCATCCAACAAGGCTATAAAGTGCAAGGTATGCGCATTGATCAGGGCTTGGAAGATGAGTTTTTGCCAACACAATTGCGCACCGAAGATTTTATCGAAACCTGTCGTGCGGCAAATCAACCGGTCGATGTGCGCTTCCACAAAGGCTATGATCATAGCTATTACTTCATCGCCAGTTTTATTGGTGAGCATATTGCCTATCATGCGGCATTTTTGAAGTAAACCAGAGAAGTGATTCGGGAATCGATCAAACGTTGGCATGAACGTTAATTTTTATGTTAACGAAAATAAAAGGCATCGGATTGATGCCTTTTATTTTTTATAAATGATGAAAAATAATGCGATTAAAATGAGCTAGCTTGCCCACTTTATTTAAATATCCCCCCATTCCAGTCCAAACCGTTGCAAATACTTTCTCAGTCGATCGCTGTCATTGACTTTTGCTCTTTCTGTTCGGGAGACATTGAACAATGCACGGCCGGCAGCGGCCATGTTGGGATGTTTGCGGCATTCGTCGATGACGTGTTGCAGTTGTAGTTTGTCGAATAAATCCAATGTGTCCCAATCGACTTTATCGGGATAGTCTTGTGCTTTTTCAGACGGCCTTTTATGTAGGAGGCCGTCTGAAAAGGGTTCTTCCGACCATAACCATTTGAGGCGTTCGATTTCGGCTTGAACTTGTTCTACCTGTATCCTGCCTTGCGGCGCGAGTGTGGCCAGGCGCATGATGCTGGCGGCGAGGTCGCGGAAGTTGCCGCGCCATGGCGCTTGGTTGGAGTGTGCGAATTCGAGGTAGGCGGCCAGGGCTTCTTTGTTGAAGCGGGTGGTTCGGCCGAGTTCTTGCGAGGCTAGGGCAAGCTGATGTTCGACGTTCGGCTCGATGTCTTCGCGGCGGTTGGCGAGTGCGGGCAGTGGGTAATTCCAGATGTTGATGCGGGCGAACAGGTCTTCGCGGAAGCGTCCGGCACGGATTTCGTGGCGCAGGTCGCGATTGGTGCCGGCGATAAGTTGGAAGTCACTTTTGACTTCGCTGTCGCTGCCGACGGGATAAAAGTGTTTTTCTTCAATGGCTTTGAGTAACATGGCTTGCTCGTCTAAGCCCAATTCTCCGATTTCATCTAAAAACAATACGCCGCCGTCGGCGGTTTTCAAATAGCCTTCACGCTTTTCTGCAGCACCGGTAAAGGCGCCTTTTTTGTGGCCGAACAGGGCAGATGCTGCGCCGTCGCCGCGAAGGGTGGCGCAGTTTACATCGACAAATGTGCCTTTAATCAGATGGCGCGCTTTTTTCAATTCAAAAATCCTGCGTGCCAGCATAGATTTGCCTGCGCCTGTCGGGCCGGAAAGCAGAATGGGGGAAGGGGAGTTGAGCGTGACTTGTTCGATTTCGGCAATCATGCGGTTGAAGGCGGCGTTTTGGGTGGAGATGCCGCTTTTCAGGTAGCGCACTGCATCGTCGCGTACGGCGGCAAGGCGTTCTGCCAGTACGTCGTAACGAGCCAAGTCCAAATCTATGATTTCATAACTGCCGACATTGCCATCCTCCATACTGCGTCTTTGGTTTTTGGGTGGAGCGGTTTGTAACAGAACGCCGGGGATTTGACGCGATTCCACCAATAAAAACAGACAGATTTGGGCAACGTGTGTACCTGTCGTGATGTGGGTGAGATAGGTTTCTTCTTCTGTCTCAAATGGATAGCTCGCCGCCCAATCGTGCAGCTTGGTATAAACCTCGGAGAAATCCCACGGGTTTGCCAGCTCCATAGATACGAGATTGACGACTGTGTGCGGCGATACTTGCTGAATATCGGCTTTTACATGATCCGCCAGTTCGCGGTATTTCTCCGCATAAAACAGCTCCACGCGGTCAAGATGAAAATCTTGACGCTGATTCATGGCGACATTCGGCCGCCACTTCTGCCAACGCCCTTGACCGAAACCACTGTCCAATACCGTACCGAGAAAGCTGACGGCGACTTGTTTTTTAGGGATAGTATTCATGTTTCAGACGGCCTTTAAATTATTTTCCAGGACAAATTTGCCGTTTACTTAGCCGCAAGCGTTTGTCCAAATCATCGAATCTCATCATATATCCTTGTATATTTTATTTTCTATATAACTATCTATAAATATATTTTTTAGTATTCTACGCTTTTTGCCGATAAAAGCTACTTTAAAATATATTTCCTTTATATTCAATTAATTAAAAATTATTTTTATAAAAATTTTATTCTTGGCACGCTGTTGGCTATGTTGTGAATGTAACGATACAGCAGATGCTTCGGGAAATACAGTTACCGGAGAAAAATTTTCCGTAAATTTAGTTGCTGTGTGGTTACAGGGCGAATGCCAACAAGACTACATTTGGATTAACAGGTTCGAATCCTGTCTCGTCTGATAGACGTTGAACGTCTTGTTTATTTAGTCGCTCACCCTTTTCAATATGGCAGGCAAATGCCTGGGGAAACTACAACATGGATATCCTTGTGTCGCAGGTTCGAGTCCTGTCTCTGTTATCCAAAATAGCAGAGTAGCTCAGTTGGTAGAGTAAAGGCATGTTTCCCTTAAAAACTTGTTGCGTGCCATATTACTTTTACGGCAGCAGGTGGATGCTCGGAGAGGGTACATTAACCTTTCACGTTAAAACCGTTTCTCTTCATGTTTATCCGCTACGCTGCCATCCATTCGAGGCCGTCTGAAATATTCAGGCAGGCAGATATAAAAACTGTTTTCGGTGCAAACGGCAAATGCCGGAGGAATTACAGCCTGCTAAGCTCGAGGTCGCGGGTTCGAGTCCCGCCTCTGCCGCCAACAATGGCAGAGTAGCTCAGTGGATAGAGCGCGTAAAAATTTCTCCACTCTTTGTTGCCAGATGTGCCGCCCCTTATGGGTGAATGCCATTAGGATTACATTCCTTTTCTGCTAAAACCTGAATGATCCTAGTAAATCTAGTCGCCCTACGGCAGTAGGCGGATGCCCGGAAGAGAATACATTAGCTTTCAGTTAAAAACGCTTCTCTTCATCTTTAGCCGCCACACTGCCACCCATTCAAGGCCGTCTGAAAAACAAAGCTAAAACAAGTTCAGACGGCCTCAAACCAACAATATGAAAGAAAATGAAAATGGCTAATACTACCTTGTTTCAATCGATTAAAAACCGTTTTACTAAAACCGATACCCATAATGAAGCCGGCGGCATCGCCTACACGCTGACACCCAAACAACAGTTGGCACAGCTTGCCGCTACCGGTTGTCTGAACAATACCTTCTATGCCGACGCCCAAAGTCAGCTTGACCAAGTGTTGAAATTGGCGGAAAACCTGGATGCCGAGTTCATCGCCAAAACTGCCGTATATGCCCGTCAAAAAGGTTTTATGAAAGATATGCCTGCGCTGTTGCTTGCCGTGTTGGCTCAAAAAGACGTGAACATGCTCACCCGCGTATTCGATCAAGTGGCGGACAACGGTAAAATGTTGCGTAATTTCGCACAAATTATCCGCAGCGGCGCGGTCGGCAGAAAATCTTTCGGCAACCGTCCGAAAAAACTGATGCAGACTTGGCTTTTGACCGCCACCGAAAAACAACTGTTGAACGCCGCCGTCGGCAATTCGCCGTCGCTGGCAGACGTAGTCAAAATGGTGCACCCAAAACCGCGTGAAGCATGGCGTGCCGCATGGTTTGCATGGCTGATCGGCAAACCGTACGACCGCGAAGCATTGCCGCCCATTACCCGCGCTTTTGAAGACTACAAACAAAGCCGAGAAGGCACATTGCCCAACGTTCCTTTCCAAATGCTCACTGCTTTAGACTTGAACAGCGGCGACTGGGCGCAAATTGCCCGCAACGGCTCATGGCAGCAGGTTCGTCAAAACCTGAACACTTTCCTGCGCCACGAAGTGTTTGCCAAAAGCAAAAACATCAAAATGGTGGCAGAAAAACTGCGTGATGAAACCGCCATTGCTCGCGCCCGTGTTTTGCCTTATCAGTTGCTGACTGCCTATCAGGCGACATCCGAACAGATGCCGTTTGAAATCCGCGAAGCGCTGCAAGACGCGATGGAAACCGCCGTACAAAACGTACCGGCAATCCAAGGCAAAGTCGTGGTTTGCCCGGACGTCTCCGGCTCCATGCACAGCTCGGTTACAGGCTATCGCGGCAGCGCGACCAGCAAAACCCGCTGCATCGACATTGCCGCGCTCGTATCCGCCGCCATGTTGCGTACCAACCCGCAAGCCCGCGTGATACCGTTTGAACAAATCACGGTAAACGTCAAGCTCAACCCGCGCGACAGCATCATGACCAACGCCCAAAAACTCGGCAATATCGGTGGCGGCGGAACGGCATGCAGCGCGCCGCTCGCCATACTGAACCGAGAAAAAGCCGATGTGGATTTGGTCGTCATCGTGTCTGACAACGAAAGCTGGGCAGACCTCGGACAATGGGGCGGCAAAACCGGCCTGATGAAAGAATGGGACATCCTGAAACAACGCTGCCCCGAAGCCAAACTCGTCTGCTTGGACATCCAGCCCTACACCACGGCTCAAGCACGAAACCGTCAGGATATTTTGAACATCGGCGGCTTCTCCGACCAAGTATTCTCCCTGATTGGTTCCTTTGCCGAACGAGGCATGGGTACAGATTTCTGGGTAGAAGAGATTGAGAAAACGCCGTTGGCAGTTGTGAACTGAAGCTGAGGCCGTCTGAAAAAAGGGTAGAAATATTTTTCAGACGGCCTATTTATTCAGGGTAAGCTAAGAAAAAGAATAAGGAAACAAAATGCAAAAATTTATCTTAATCCGCGGTCATCAAGGTTCGGGAAAATCGACGTTTGCCGAACAAAAAGCCGCGGAATTTAAAGCGCAGTATCCAGATGC
>NZ_CATNVN010000121.1:0-5586 GCF_951230505.1 uncultured Neisseria sp. | reverse complement strand
TCAATGCGGCTGCTTTGTCGGTACGCTCCCAAGTAAATTCAGGCTCCTCGCGGCCGAAATGGCCGTAGGCGGCGGATTTGCTGTAAATCGGGCGCAAGAGGTCGAGCATTTGGACGATGCCTTTAGGGCGCAGGTCGAAATGTTCGCGAACCAGGGCAATCAGTTTTTCTTCGCTGATTTTGCCTGTCCCGAAGGTGTCGATGGAAATCGAAGTCGGTTCGGCAACGCCGATGGCGTAGGAAACTTGGATTTGACATTGGGTTGCCAAACCGGCGGCAACGATGTTTTTCGCAACATAGCGGCAGGCGTAGGCGGCAGAACGGTCCACTTTGGACGGGTCTTTGCCGGAGAATGCGCCGCCGCCGTGCGGAGCTGCGCCGCCGTAGGTATCGACGATGATTTTGCGGCCGGTCAAACCGCAGTCGCCTTGAGGACCGCCGATAACGAAGCGGCCGGTCGGGTTGATCAGGTATTTGGTTTCATCAGTCAGCATTTCAGACGGCAGAACCGGTTTGATGATGTGTTCGATCACGGCGTTTTTCAGCTCTTCGTAACCGATAGACGGATCGTGCTGGGTGGACAGGACAACGGTGTCGATGCGTTTTACTTTGCCGGTTTCGCTGTCGTAAACCACGGTCAGCTGCGCTTTGGCATCAGGGCGCAGCCAAGGCAGGCGGCCGTCTTTGCGCAATTCGCTTTGACGCTGCATCAGACGGTGGCTGTAATAGATGGCAAACGGCATCAGGGTAGGGGTTTCGTCGCAGGCATAGCCGAACATCAAGCCTTGGTCGCCCGCGCCTTGGTTCAAGTCGATGCCTTCGCCTTCGTTCACGCCTTGGGCGATGTCGGGGGACTGTTGGTCGTAGTACACGCCGATTGCGCAGCCGTTGGCGTCAAAGCCCAGCTCGGAGGAGTTGTAGCCGATGCGTTTGATGGTTTCGCGTGCGACTTTGATGTAGTCCACTTGGGCGGTGGTAGTAATTTCGCCTGCCAATACGCACAAGCCTGTGTTGACCAAGGTTTCAGCGGCGACACGTGCTTTGGGGTCTTGCGCCAAGATGGCATCCAAAATCGCATCGGACACTTGGTCGGCAACTTTATCCGGATGGCCTTCGGATACCGATTCGGAAGTAAACAGATATTCGCTCATTGCTATTCTTTCATTAAAAACAGGCTGCTGTGTTTTCAGACGGCCTTTTATTTCGGACAGCGGAAATCATAACAAAAACTCCGCTTTTTCTCTATACAAGTGAGAAACATTCGCACTTGCCTGCTGTTTCGGAATCCTGTTGCGCGTTTCTTACAGGCAAAAAAATTCCCGCATTAAGCGGGTTTGGATTGCTCTGGCGAGCCACATCGGTTTTTCAACCGTCCACCTTACCTTTCCGTTTGAAAAGCAGGTTGGCATGGAATTCCCAACTCTTAATGCAGCGCGGATAGTAGCAGAAAAGCAGGTGTGCCGCAATATATTTGCCCGAAGTCTGTTTTGTTCAGACGGCCTGTTTCGTTTACAATCTGTCCACTTCATTTTGGTAAAACCTTATGCAAACGCTTGTTACCTTTGTTTTTAAATTTTTGGCCACGCTGCCTTTGGCTTGGTTGCACAAATTAGGCAACCTGCTCGGCAGTTTGGGTTTCCGCTTGCTGTCGAAAGATCGCCGGCGTGTTTTTGAAAACATGAAACTTGCCGGATTGAACCCGACGGACGAGGCGGTGAAAAAAGTTTTCCGTGAAACGGCAAAAGGCGGCTTGGAATTGCCGGTGGCGTTTTTCAGACGGCCTGAGGAAATTGAAAACCTGTTTGTCAGCGTCAACGGTTGGGAATATGTTCAGACGGCCTTGAGCGCGGGCGAAGGTTTGCTGTTTATCACGCCGCACATCGGCAGCTATGATTTGGCGGGCCGCTACATCAGCCAGCAGCTGCCGTTTCCGCTGACGGCGATGTACAAACCGCCTAAAATCAAGGCTTTTGATGCGGTGATGCAGGCAGGGCGTGTACGCGGCAAGGGCAAGACTGCGCCGACCAGCATTCAGGGCGTCAAACAAATCATCAAGGCCCTGCGCGGCGGAGAAGCGACCATTGTGTTGCCGGACCATGTACCGTCTCCGGAAGAAGGCGGCGACGGCGTGTGGGTGGACTTTTTCGGTAAACCTGCCTATACCATGACGTTGGCGGGCAAGCTGGCGCAAGTCAAAGGCGTGAAGGCTTTGTTTTTCTGCGGCGAGCGTCTGCCCGACGGTAAAGGCTTTGTCTTGCACATCGAGCCATTGCGCGGCGAATTGAACGGCGATAAGGAGAACGACGCGCGCGTGATCAATGAAAATACCGAATATTGGATACGCCGTTTTCCGGAACAATATTTGTTTATGTACAACCGCTACAAACATCCCGAAGGCGCGCCTTTCCCTCCGCCGGAAGTATAGGCCTGCCGAATGTAAAAAACCTGCTTGGACTCAAGCAGGTTTTGTATTTGGTCGGAATGAGAGGATTCGAACCTCCGACCCCTTCGTCCCGAACGAAGTGCGCTACCGGGCTGCGCTACATTCCGAATGTGGGGAATTATAGGATAGGAGAGGCCGGTTTGTACAGGGGTCGATAAATAATTAATAATTGGCTGCCGATGGGTTTGTTTTGTTTCAGGCCGTCTGAAGCGATGTGTTTCAGACGGCCTGTGTTTTTGTTTGCTGCTTCTGCTGAAGCATTTGTCCTAATGGCATTATAATGTGGGCAATTGTTTTTTAGATTGTCTGCTATGTTTTATCTTTATCAGTCCGACCGTTTGGAAGCGCTTGCCGAAATGTGCGCGCATATTCATCAGGCCTTACCTTTGGATGCGGTATTGGCGCAGGAAGAAGTGGTGGTGCAGAGCCAGGGGATGCGGCGGTATCTGAAAGTGTTTTTTGCGCGCAAACTCGGCGTGGCGGCGAATTTGAAGTTCAGCCTGCCGGCCGGTTTGGCGTGGCAGCTGATGCGCAAATTGGTTCCCGATGTGCCGCCGCTCAGCCCGTTTTCGCCTGAGGTCATGCGTTGGCGTTTGCTGGATTTGTTCCGCAGCGAAGCGTTTCAGACGGCCCCGGAATACGAAAACGTACGCTTGAAGCTGGAAAGTTATTTGCATAGTTCGGCATCGGCGGATTATCAGCTTGCCGGACAAATGGCGGATATTTTCGACCAATATTTGGTGTACCGCCCGGATTGGATTGATGCGTGGCAGGCTGGGAAGCTGCTGGGTTTGGGCGATGATGAGGATTGGCAGGCGCGGCTGTGGCGTTATTTGGACGATGGCAGCCAATCTGCGCCGCACCGCGTGGCCTTGTGGGAAAAGTTGTTGGCGCAGTTGGATAAATCGGTCTTGCCGCAAAGGTTGTTTGTATTCGGTATTTCGACAATGGCGCCGATGTATCTGCAACTGCTGCACCAAATTTCCAAGCATTGCGATGTGTTTGTGTTTGCGCTCAATCCGAGCAGCCAATATTGGGGCGAGGTCATCGACGAGGCGCAGATTTTGAAAAGGGGCGATGAGGCGGATTTGTCGCAGGCAGGGCATCCGCTGTTGGCTTCTTTGGGCAAGCAGGGGCGCGATTTCTTTGATTTTCTGGCGGAAGTGGAAACCGAGCAGGATATTCAGGTTTATGAAGAGGGAAAAGACGATACCTTATTGCATTGCCTGCAAAACGATATCCAAAACTTAATCATGCCGTCTGAACGCTTGTATCAACAGGAAGAAAGCGAAGTAGGCGGGCAACAGGCTCTGGTTCAGGTTCACGATGCGGATGGCAATTCAGTGTGTGTTGAGCCGGACAAGCTGCTGAACGACGGCTCCGTCAAAATCGTCGCGGCCCACAGCCCTTTGCGCGAATTGCAGATTTTGAAAGAAGAGCTGTCGCTGGTGTTGCAAAAAAATCCCGACTGGCAGCCGCACGATATTGCTGTGTTAACACCGAACATCGAGCCGTACAGCCCGTTTATCGAAGCCGTTTTTGGACAAGAGCAGGCAGGCAGCCAGGCTTTGCCGTATTCGATTTCGGATGTGAAGCTCAGCCGTCGTCAGCCGTTGCTGTATGCTTTGGCGCAAACTTTGGACTTGCTGGAAAGCCGGTTTGAAGTAGACAAGGTTTTGCCTTTGCTGGAAAGCCGGTTGGTGCTGCAACGCTTCGGTTTGAGCGAGGAAGATGTGCCGCTGTTGCATGAAACTGTTGCCGGATTGAATGTGCATTGGGGGTTGGACCAAAACATGCGCGAGGGCAAAGACAACTTCTTTACTTGGCAGCAGGCGGTAGAGCGTTTGGCCTTGGGCTGGATGCTGCCCGAAGGCGGCAACGGCATGTGGCAGGGCGTGAGCGCGTGGCATAGTAATGTCAACCAGTTGGACGTGTTCAGCGGTTTTGCCGAATTTGTCCGTACTTTGGCCGATATGGCGGCGCAATGGCAAGAGCCTGCCAATGTGGAAAGTTGGGTGCAGCGTTGCCGCGATTTGCTGGAGAAACTGTTTGCTCCGGATACGGACGACCAATACGCCAAGCAGCAGTTTGAGCAGTCTTTAGCGAAATGGCAGGAAGAAGCGCAGTTGGCCGAATTTGACGGATTGTTGCCGTGTAAAACCGTTATCCGCCATATCCGCCGCTTTTTGGACAGCGAAAGCCAAGCCGGATTTTTGAGCGGCGGCATCACTTTTTGCAGTATGGTGCCGATGCGCAGCCTGCCGTTTAAAATGGTTTGCCTGTTGGGTTTGAATGACGGCGATTTTCCGCGCAATACCAAAGCGGCTGTGTTCGACCTGATTGCCAAACATCCGAAAAAAGGCGACCGCGCCCGCCGCGACGACGACCGTTATCTCTTCCTCGAAGCCTTAATCAGCGCGCGCGAAATGCTGTATTTGTCTTATATCGGCCGCGATATACGCAATGATGCCGAGTTTGCGCCGTCTTCGTTGATCAGCGAGCTGCTGGATACCATTGCCGCCATGACGGGGAAAAGCGGGCGCGAGTTATCGGAGAAATGGGTGAAACATCATCCTTTGCAGGCTTTTTCACGCCGTTATTTCCAAAAGGACGCGCTTTCAGACGGCCTCTTTAGTACGCGCCAAGATTACGCCGATGCGTTGAACCAACCGCCAGCGGAAGCGCAGCCGTTTTTCCTTGAGGCTTTAAGTCAGGAAGAGCCAGACAAAACCATTCATCAAGGCGAGCTCGTCAGTTTTTGGCGTAACCCTGTCAAAGTTTGGCTGAAGAAAAATTTAAGCTGGGATCAGCCGTATTTGGACGGCGCATGGGAGTCTGCCGAACCGTTTGAGCCGCAACATGAAGGCCGGATTGCCGATGCTTATTTGGATGCGCGGCGCAAAGGGGAAGATTTTGAAGATACGGCCATTCGGCTGAATGCCGAAAGCCTGATGCCGGTAGGAGAATTGGGCGGTTTATGGCAGAAGCAGTATCAAATATCTGCGAAAAACGTAGATGCCGAGTTGATACGCAGCGACAAAAGGCCGTCTGAACCTTATGAAGAACACTTTGACGATTTGGTTTTACAAGGCACTATCGGCAATCTTTATGAATGCGGCCGCATTGTGTTCCTAAATCAAAAAG
>NZ_CATNVN010000120.1:0-5602 GCF_951230505.1 uncultured Neisseria sp. | reverse complement strand
ATCAGTTCTTTCGTAGTTACCTTATCTGTTTTCAAGAAGCTTTCGTTGCCGATATCAGCAGTCTGATCTATATTAACTTGAGATTGGTATCGTAATGTTATCTCTTGATCGGTCTGATTTATCAATTGATAAGAACTTGTTTGAATATACGGCATGCCTAAGATAGAAAAATTTTTCTGAGATGGGGCAGGTAGTTTGTCAGGGTTAATATCCGCCCAAAGCCATATCCAGTAACTCCATGGATTGTCCATCTTTTTTTGTTTTATGGCATTTTGTATTTCTAGATTGTTTAATTCCTCCAAGTCATCTTTACTAATACTTTTCTTCTCAAGGCTTATTTTCTTTGATCGAGTGTAAAAATCTTTCCAGTTGATAATATCAACAGCTTGTCCTGATTGATTAATTAGTAAAACAAGGGGTGGCAGAGTTTGTGAAGAGAGTACATCTTCTTCGCTAGGTTTGTAATCATTGATAGAAATAATATTACGGTTGCCGTAAGACAGTACAAAGTTGCCTATTCCCCGTTTGGTTAATTGAATGAAATACCTATACTCTATCACGTTGGATGAAACATCATTTGTTTCTGTCACGCCAGATGGAATATCAGTTATCTCTGTTACTTCGGCTTTATTTTGCTTCCAATTAAAAGATAAAGGCGTGGAAAAGGCATAGGACGCTGTTGCAAATAAAATAGATACAAGCCATTTTTTCATCATAGATTTCTTAATCTTCAACCGGTTTTTCCGCCGCCACTTGGTCGATCAGGCTGGAAATGCTCATGCCGCGCTCCAACGATTCGTCGTATTTGAAGTGCAGCTCGGGCGTTTTGAAGAGTTTGATGCGTTTGGCCAATTCGCTGCGCAAATGGCCTTTGGCGTGTTCCAAAGCTTCTTCGGTGATGTCGCGTGTGCTGTCGTCGAGGACGGTATAGAACACGGTCGCATGGCTGTAATCGCGGGTAACTTCGACTTCGTTGATGGTGATGAAGCCTGCGCGCGGATCTTTCAGGCCGGTGCGGACGAGTTCGGCCAGTTCGCGCATGATTTGTTCTTTGACACGGTCTTGGCGGGCGTAGCCGCGTTGGGGTTTTCTCATGGTTTTCCTTGATGTATGGCAGGCTGTCGTTTCAGACGACCTGCGGTTTGGATTTTGAACAGCTGCCTATTATAACGGAGCGCGGTTTATTGTGCTTGAACCGAGAAAGGCATATCGATTTTTTGCCATTGTGCGCTTTCGTAGTCCAGCGCATCGGCGATGAGGGGGTGTTGCTCCAGCCATTGGGCGTTGATGCGCAAGATGAAGCTGTGGTTGTTTTCATCGACGCGAAGCTGGGTTTGCGGCGGCAAATCAAGCGGCAGGCGCGAGCGGCAGAAGAGGGCGGCCAAACGCAGGGACAATACGGCACACCACATGATTTCGTTATCGCCGATAATATCCGCCATTTTCTTGAGGTCGCCGCGATGGCCGATAACCAGTTGCGCCAAAATGGTTTGCTCTTTGCGTGAGAAGCCCGGCATATCGGCGTTTTCGAGAATGTAGGCAGAGTGTTTGTGATAGCCGGTATGGGCGATATCCAAACCGATTTCATGCAGACGGCCTGCGCGGCTGAGGTATTGGTTCCACAGGGCAAGCTCTTGAACGGTTACGTTTTTGGCGTGGCACAGGCTATTCATGAAGGCTTGCGCGGTATCGGCAACACGTTTGGCTTGGTTGAGGCTGACGTGGTAGCGTTTTTGGAACTCTGCCGTTGTCTGCTCGCGCATATCGACATTGAGGCTGCGGCCGATTAAGTCGTAGAACACGCCGTCGCGGAGTGCGGCTTCGGTAACGGTCATTTTGGTCAGCGAGAGTTCTTCAAAAGCGGCCATCATCACGGCCAACCCGCCCGCAAAAACTTCGACGCGTTCGGGTTTGAGGTTTTCAAATTTGGCTTTTTTAACCGAACCGGCTTCGATAATCCTATCGGCAAGATAACGCATGCCTTGGGCGGTAATGTCGGCTTCCTGCGGCAATTCGGCCGCCAAAACGTCGCGTATGGATTTGGCCGAACCGGACGTGCCGATGGCGAAATCCCAACCGGTGCGCTTCATCAGTTTGCTGATGCGTTGGATTTCGATACGAGCGGCGGAAACGGCGGCTTGGAAATCTTTGGCGGTAATTTTGTTTTGGAAAAAGCGCATGCTGTACGTTACGCAGCCCAAAGGCAGGCTTTCTGTGGTCAGTGGTTGCAAATCAGAGCCGATGACAAATTCGGTCGAGCCGCCGCCAATGTCGATAACCAGCATTTTGTCGCCTTTGGGCGGCAGGGTATGCACTACGCCGGTGTAAATCAGACGCGCTTCTTCACGGCCGGCAATGACTTCGATGGGGAAACCCAGTGCCGCTTCGGCACGGGGCAGGAATTGGGCGATGTTTTTGGCGACGCGGAAAGTGTTGGTGGCCACCACGCGCACGTTTTCAGGTTGGAATCCGCGCAGGCGTTCGCCGAATTTTGCCAAACATTCCAAGGCTTGTTCTTGAGAGGCTTCGCTCAGGTTTTTTTGTTCGTCCAAGCCGGCGGCAAAGCGTACCATTTGTTTGAAGGAGTCGATAACTTTCAGCTGGCCGTTGTTGTTTTCACAAATTTGCAGGCGGAAACTGTTGGAACCCAAATCGACGGAGGCTAAAACGTTGGCGGGAGTGGTGGTCATAAAAAATACCGCGTGATTAGAAAAACCTAAATGTTACTTGAGGCGGTATCACTTGACAATAAAAGGAATACAGCTCTTTGATTCTGCTCATAGATGTATTTTATAATGCCGATTTTAAGCAAATATATCAAAGGCCGTCTGAACTTTTCAGACAGCCTAAAAAGAGAAACACATGAAATCGGAAAACCAAGATTCCTTATTTTTATCGCGCCGCCGCCTGTTGCAAGTCGGCGGAGCCATGCTTTTGACGCCTGCGACCGCATGGGCTGGGGCGCAACGTGAAGAAACGCTGGCGGATGATGTGGCTTCCGTGATGCGCAGTTCGATTAATAGTGCCAGCCCTGCGCGGCTGGTGTTTGCCGATTCGAGGGAAGGGGAACGTTGGTTGGCGGCGATGTCTTCCCGATTGGCACGCTTTATTCCCGATGAAGGCGAGCGCCGCCGCCTGCTGATCAATATCCAATACGAAAGCAGCCGCGCCGGACTCAATACTCAAGTGATTTTAGGCTTGATTGAAGTGGAAAGCGCGTTTCGCCAATATGCCATCAGCGGCGTGGGTGCGCGCGGTTTGATGCAGGTGATGCCGTTTTGGAAAAACTATATCGGTAATCCGTCGCACAACCTTTTCGATATCCGCACCAATCTGCGCTACGGCTGCACCATTCTGCGCCATTACAACAATATCGAAAAAGGCAATATTGTCCGCGCGTTGGCCAGATTTAACGGCAGCTTGGGCAGCAACAAATATCCGAATGCCGTATTGGGCGCGTGGCGGAATAGATGGCAGTGGGGTTGAGCGGCTTACGATTTGCCCCATGCAATTCCTTTGAATCCTGTATAATCAGAAAATCTGTTAATTCACACTTTCAGACGGCCTTTCGCAAATTTAAGGCCGTCTGAAACATTATTTATGGCAAGAGATAACCGCATTCAAATGTTTCCGCACGAATGGCGTGCCAGTACCACACTCTCCGGCGTTTACGCACTGCGTATGCTGGGGATGTTTTTGGTGCTGCCTGTTTTGGCGATGTATGCCGCTTCGTTGCCCGGTGCGGAAGATAATAAAGCATTGGTCGGTATGGCAATGGGCATTTACGGGCTGACACAGGCCTTGTTGCAGCTGCCATTGGGCATTGCTTCCGACAAGTTTGGCCGTAAAAAAGTGATTTATATCGGCTTGATTGTGTTTGCCGCCGGTAGTTTCCTGGCCGCAGTTGCCGACAGCCTGCAAATGTTGGTTGCCGCGCGTGCCATTCAAGGCGCGGGTGCCGTCAGTGCGGCGGTAACGGCTTTGCTGGCGGATTTGACCCGTAGCGAGGTGCGGACGCGTGCGATGGCGATGATCGGCCTGAGTATCGGCTTGACCTTCTCCGTCAGCCTAGTGCTTGCGCCGATGATTGCCAGCTTTATCGGCGTATCCGGCCTGTTTGCGCTGACCGGTATTCTGACTGTAATCAGTATCGGCGTGGTTGCCTGGATGACCCCTGATCCGGAAGTGTCAAAAATGCACGAAGACACGCAGGCGCAGCCTTCGCGTATGGGCGAGGTATTGAAAAACCGCCAACTGCTCAATCTCGACTTCGGTATTTTTGCCTTGCATGCGGCACAAATGGCTTTATTTACCGCATTGCCGTTTGCCATGACGCAGTTGGGTTTGGAAAAAATCCATCACTGGCAAGTCTATCTGCCGTCAACCATTACCGGCCTGATTATTATGGTGCCGCTGATTATCGTCGGCGAAACGCGTAACAAGCTCAAACAAGTGTTTATCCTTGGTATCATCTGCATTGCTGCGGCACAAATCGGTTTGCTGTTTGGCATGCACTCGGTATGGTTAATTACCGCTTATCTGATTGTTTATTTTATTGGTTTCAATGTATTGGAAGCCAGCCTGCCGTCTATGGTGTCGAAAATCGCTCCGTCCGATTTGAAAGGCACGGCGATGGGCGTGTATAACACCATGCAGTCGGTCGGCTTGTTTGTCGGCGGCGCAACCGGTGGTTTATTGTTCCAAAAATATGGTTTTGCAGGCGTATTTGCCTTTTGTAGCGTACTGATGTTGCTGTGGCTGGTATTGGCAGTCATTTCGCCGGCACCGAAGCCTGTCAAAAACCTCAGCTATCCGCTTAACGCCGAATGGCAACAAAATCCGGATTTGCTCTACCAAAAATTGACCGAAATTGAAGGCGTTGAAAGCATCAGCTTTAGCGCAGACAAGCAAACCATTTATATCAAGGCCTTGCAAAAAGGATTCGACCAAGAGGCCGCCGAAAAAATCATCACAGGAGTGTAAAATGTCATTGAATAAAGTTATCCTCATCGGCCGCCTCGGCCGCGACCCGGAAGTCCGCTATATGCCCAACGGCGAGGCCGTCTGTAACTTCAGCGTTGCCACCAGCGAAACTTGGAACGACCGTAACGGCCAGCGCGTAGAACGTACTGAATGGCACAACATTACCATGTACCGCAAGCTCGCCGAGATCGCCGGTCAATACCTGCGTAAAGGCAGCCAAGTGTACCTGGAAGGCCGTATCCAAAGCCGTAAATACCAAGGCAAAGACGGCATCGAGCGCACCGCTTACGACATTATCGCCAACGAAATGAAAATGCTTGGCGGCCGCAACGACAACAGCGGCGGCGCACCATACGATGACGGCTACAACCAAGGCGCTCATTCAAGCCAAGGCAGTTACCAACAAGCGCCACAACAGCAATACCAATCTGCTCCGGCTCAAGAACCCCCGGCCGTCCCAGCCCGTCGTCCTGCCCCGGCACAACCGACCGCTCCGGTTGATGATATCGACGACGATATTCCTTTTTAATCATTGAACAAATACAAAAGGCCGTCTGAAAAATATTTTTCAGACGGCCTTTTATTTGAATATATCTACGCTTTTAAGATTTTCCGGCTT
>NZ_CATNVN010000119.1:0-5735 GCF_951230505.1 uncultured Neisseria sp. | reverse complement strand
TTCAGCATCAACTCGTTCACATACAATCCGCTGAACAAAGCCCTGCCCTGCGGCTGTGTCCACCCGCCTATCCATTCGGCGCGATGCAAAGTCTTCAACTCTTGCGAACCATACCAAGACGCGCTCACCGGCACAAACGGCACCAACACGCCGCGCAATTCGCTCTGCCGTTTGCGCGCGCTTCTGGCCAACAAAGCCACCCGCCCATAACGGCGGCTGAAAGCCTCCACCCACAAGCTGCTCTCGCGCCAAGGGGCAGAAGCAAGCAGAAAGATAGGTTCGTGGTTGATGCGGTTTGGTTGCGCCATAAGGGTTTGGAAAGATAAAGATTGTGTCGATTATAACGGAAAATCGACGCAAAAAGGCCGTCTGAAAGTCTACCTTCTATAAAGGCCGTCTGAAAACCTTTATAATCCGTTTTGAATGAATAACCGACTTTCCTGTGTTTATGCCAAAATTCCCTTTTAAATCCGCCCTTTCCCTGCTCTCCGCAGCCCTATTATCCGCCTGCTCGCTGGTAAAATATCAACCTATCGCCGGTATTGATACGGTCGACCTGCAACGCGGCTACCGCTTTGAAACCAGCCGGCTTCAGCGCAACGATGAAGACGATACGCTTGTTGTGTTGATGTTCTCCGGCGGCGGTACGCGTGCGGCGGCCTTGGGTTATGGCGTGTTGGAGCAGCTTCATAAGCAACAGATTACCATCGGCGGCAAAAAACAGTCTTTGATGTCGAATGTCGATGTGGTGGTCGGCGTATCCGGCGGCTCGGTTTTGGCAGCTTATTTTGCACTCAAGGGCGAAGAAACCATTCCTTTGTTTTATAAACGTTTCCTACACCAAAACTTCCAACGCCAAGTCGTCAAACAAGCATTTTCCATGTCCAATCTGCCCCGACTGGCCTCGCCTGAATACGGACGCGGCGATCTGTTGCAGGAGCAGTTTGAAAACTACCTTTTCGGTAAAACCACTTTCCGCGATTTGGAAAAAAATGCCAAAGGCCCGTTTGCCATCATTTCCGCCACCGATATGGGCATAGGCGAGCGTTTCAATTTCACACAGGAATATTTCGACCCGATGTGTATCGACTTGGGCGACTTGCGACTTGCCCGTGCCGTCGCCGCTTCAAGCTCCGTGCCCATGGTGTTTGCACCAATTACGCTTAATAACAACGGCGGCCATTGCCAATATACACTGCCGCTTCAACTTGTCTCCGACAGCGAAGCAGGTAAAAAACAGCTGCAAACCCGAAAGGAATTTTTCGAGCGTTTCCAAAAATACAGCAACAGCAAAAACCGTCCCTACATCCACCTTATCGACGGCGGCTTAACCGACAATCTGGGCATGCGCAGCCTTTTGGACATGACGGAGATGTATCCGGAAAAAATCCTGACAAACAAAATCCTGCAAAACAACATCCGCCATATCGTCGTCATCAACGTCAATGCGCAAAATCAAGTCAGCAGCAATTTGGACAAAACTGCGGCCGTTCCCGGTTTCCGCGACGTCGTCTCCTCTATCGTCAATATTCCCATCGACCAAAACTCGCAAGAATCCCTGCGCCGTTTCCGTGCCTTCGTCGATCAGTGGAATAAAGACAAACAGAATGAAAACATCTATTTCTCTTTCGTCAGCCTGAATCTCAAAGACCTTCCGCCATCCCAGCTGAGGGACAAGGTATTGAATATCCCGACCAGTTTCTATCTGCCACCGGAAGACGTGGACAATCTGCGCACCGCCGCCGCCGAGCTGATGAAACAGTCGCTGGACTATCGCAACCTGCTGGCAGAGTTTGCGGCGCACCCCAATCCAGACACCATCTTCGCAGCCCCACCTCCTGATGCGCAAGAATTCAAACCATTGAACGAAAAAGAAAAGCAGTAGCAAACTGTTCCATAAAGTGCAGCTCTGTTAAAATATATGCTTCATTTTATATTTCAGACGGCCCCGATACCCAAGGCCGTCTGAAACACTTAACAATAAATAGAATCCAACCATGATCGAATTGAACACTCCCATCGTTACCGATATTGACCGCCCCATCCTCGTTCCTCCTGGCGGCCATAAGAAAGTCCTGCTGCATTCCTGCTGCGCCCCATGTTCCGGCGAAGTGATGGAAGCCATGCTTGCCAGCGGCATCGACTACACCATTTATTTTTACAACCCCAATATCCATCCGCACAAAGAATATATGTTGCGCAAAGAAGAAAACATGCGCTTTGCGGACAAATTCGGCATCCCTTTTGTCGATAAAGACGACGACTACGAAAACGACCGTAAAGAATGGTTCGCCAAAGCCAAAGGCATGGAATTTGAACCCGAACGCGGTATCCGCTGTACCATGTGTTTCGATATGCGTTTTGAAAAAGCGGCGCAATACGCCCATGAAAACGGCTTCCATGTTTTCACCAGCTCACTGGGCATTTCACGCTGGAAAGACATGAAACAGATCAACGGCTGCGGCCATCGCGCTGCCGAACCGTACGATGACTTGGTTTATTGGGATTTCAACTGGCGCAAAGGCGGCGGCAGCGCACGCATGATTGAAATCAGCAAGCGCGAGCATTTCTACCAACAAGAATACTGCGGTTGCGCCTACTCCCTGCGCGATTCCAATGCCCACCGCAAATCGCAAGGCCGCATACCCATCAAGCTGGGCGTATTGTATTACGGTGATGAGTCCACCCAATACGAGCCTCAAGCCGAAAACAAAATCATTGTTGAGAAATAAATATCAAAGGCCGTCTGAAACATTCAGACGGCCTTTGTTTAAATCAGACGATTAACGGCGGCGGAATTTGCCGTGATCAAAATCATCAAATGCCTGATAAGCGGCTTGGCATCGGATTTTTTGCTCGGCATAAGGCAAACCGCGGAACGCTTTTGCCGCTTTTCGGTTTTCCCTCAACTCGGCCTTGTTGCCCTTGTAGCGATACCAAGCGGCACGGCGCTCAAGGTATCTCTTACAAGCAGGATGCAATTTGTTTTTCTTCGCCTGCTGGTGTTTGCTCACATGATGGCCATGCGGTTTGGCCGCCGCTTCGGCAGAATAAGCACCCAAGCTCAATACGGCAACCGCCGCCAGTGCGGAACCTAAATTTTTCAACATTAACATGATTCGCCTCCTAAATAGTTTTTCCATTATATGTTTCGCCAGGGCACCGGCAAAACGCCCATTTTTTACATGACAAAAATGTGGTTAATTACTACATCATACTACTTGCTTTGCAAAATTTAACACACCTTCCATTTAGACGAAACCTGAATATAAATTTCTTTATTTCATAAGCCTCTAGCCAATGTTTAACCAAATGTGATGCAAATGCAAAATAATACCGAATTGCCACAAAGCCACATAAAACCTAGTCTGAGCCCTCTCCCTCCTTAATCAGCCCCCGAAAAAAGCGCATTGTCAAGTCTAGTTAAACAAAGAAAAATACATTATATTGTGCCGTTCAAAGCAATCACATACCGTATCTTGTGTTTTTTAATGGGAAGACTGAACAATGAATGCAGCAACGAATATTAAAGTAACCAAACGCGACGGACGCTTGGAAGATATCAATTTAGACAAAATCCACCGTGTTGTTACTTGGGCGGCAGAAGGCTTACAAAACGTCTCCGTATCGCAAGTCGAGCTCAAATCACATATTCAGTTTTACAACGGTATCCGCACCGACGACATCCATGAGACCATCATCAAGGCCGCGGCCGACCTGATCTCACAAGATACGCCCGATTATCAATATCTGGCCGCCCGCCTTGCCATTTTCCATCTGCGCAAAATCGCTTACGGCGAGTTCGAACCGCCCCACCTCTACGATCACGTTAAAAAACTGACCGAAGCAGGTAAATACGACCGCCACATCATCGCAGATTACAGTCGCGAAGAATTCGACGAGCTGAATGCCTATATCGACCACAGCCGCGATATGACCTTCTCTTATGCAGCCGTAAAACAGCTGGAAGGCAAATATCTGGTTCAAAACCGCGTTACCCGCCAAATTTATGAAACGCCGCAGTTTTTATATATTTTGGTGGCCATGTGTCTCTTCAGCAAATATCCGAAAGAGACCCGTTTGGATTACGTCAAACGTTTTTATGACGCCGTTTCCACATTCAAAGTATCGCTGCCTACGCCTATCATGAGCGGCGTGCGTACGCCTACCCGTCAATTCTCAAGCTGCGTGTTGATTGAATGCGACGACAGCCTCGACTCCATCAACGCCACCACCAGCGCGATTGTGAAATACGTTTCCCAGCGTGCAGGCATCGGCATCAACGCCGGCCGTATCCGCGGCTTGGGCAGCGAAATCCGCGGCGGCGAAGCACAACACACCGGCTGTATCCCATTCTTCAAAATGTTCCAAGCGGCCGTTAAATCTTGCTCACAAGGCGGCGTACGCGGCGGCGCGGCAACCTTGTTCTACCCATTGTGGCACATCGAAGCCGAAAGCCTGTTGGTATTGAAAAACAACCGCGGCGTAGAAGATAACCGTATCCGTCAACTGGACTACGGCGTACAAATCAACCGCCTGCTGTACACCCGCTTGATCAAAGGCGGCAACATTACCCTGTTCTCGCCGAATGAAGTTCCGGGTTTGTATGATGCCTTCTTCGCCGATCAAGATGAATTCGAGCGCCTCTACACTCAATACGAGCAAGACCCAAACATCCGCAAACGCACTTTGCCG
This sequence comes from uncultured Neisseria sp., assembly GCF_951230505.1. NCBI lineage: Bacteria > Pseudomonadati > Pseudomonadota > Betaproteobacteria > Neisseriales > Neisseriaceae > Neisseria > uncultured Neisseria sp. The sequence continues at coordinate 1,040 of NZ_CATNVN010000119.1, read as the reverse complement.
GCAACAGAATTGTTCTCCACCCTGATGCAGGAACGCGCCGGTACAGGTCGTATCTACATCCAAAACGTTGACCACTGCAACACGCACAGCCCGTTTGATCCGCGCGTTGCGCCTGTTCATCAGTCCAACTTGTGCATGGAAATCGCTCTACCGACCAAACCACTGGACAACATCAACGATCCGAACGGCGAAATTGCCTTGTGTACCCTGTCCGCCTTCAACTTGGGCGCATTGAACAACTTGGACGAACTGGAAGAGCTTGCCGATTTGACCGTACGCGCACTTGATGCCCTGTTGGATTATCAAGACTATCCGGTTGCAGCAGCACGCACTGCAACCATGAACCGCCGCACGCTCGGCATCGGCGTCATCAACTACGCCTACTATCTGGCGAAAAACGGCGTACGTTACAGCGACGACTCCGCCCTCGGCCTGACCCACCGCACCTTTGAAGCCATGCAGTATTACCTGCTCAAAGCATCGGTAAACCTTGCCAAAGAATACGGCGCATGCCCGCTGTTCAACCAAACCGTTTACTCGCAAGGCAAACTGCCTATCGACACCTACAAAAAAGACTTGGACGCTGTGTGCAGCGAGCCTTTGCACTACGACTGGGAAAGCCTGCGCGCCGACATCGTCAAATACGGCCTGCGCAACTCTACCCTGACCGCACTCATGCCGTCTGAAACCAGCTCGCAAATTGCCAACGCCACCAACGGCATCGAGCCTCCACGCGGCCTGGTCAGCGTTAAAGCATCAAAAGACGGTATTTTGAAACAAGTCGTACCGGAATTTGAAACCCTGAAAGATGCCTACGAAACCCTGTGGCAGCTTCCCGGCAACGAAGGCTACCTGAAACTCGTCGGCGTAATGCAAAAATTCGTCGATCAATCGATTTCTGCCAATACCGCCTACGACCCGAACAAATTTGAAGGCAGCAAAGTTTCCATGAAACAAATGCTCAAAGACCTGCTGACCGCCTACAAATACAGATCGGAAGAGCGTCGTGTAGGGAAAGAGTGTAGATCTCGGTGGTCGCC
>NZ_CATNVN010000118.1:0-5770 GCF_951230505.1 uncultured Neisseria sp. | reverse complement strand
TCAGACGGCCTGTGAGGCGGTTGTCCAAATCGACCAAACCGCCGGCAATAATGCCGAGTACGAAGGGCATGGCAAGTTTGGGGGTGTTAAAGTGCCAAACAAGGGTGGCGGCGATGAATACGCTGGCGAAGACGGGTAGGGAGGCAATGATCAGAGGTTTGAGCGGCGGGGTGTTCATGATTGGGTTGTTTTATTTGTTATGAGATGAATGATTGGATTTTAACAGGATTTTCAGTCGGTTTCAGAATGCTTTAAATGAGATAAGGCCGTCTGAACGGATACGGCGAAATGCTTGATTTCGTTTCCACATCCGTTCAGACGGCCTTGTTTGGCCTGCGTCATCAGGTCATCAGGTTGAGGTCGCTGATGCGGTCGTAGAGACGCTCGGTATTGTTGCCCTCGTCGTGCATTTGAATGCGCAGGCGCAAGTCGTTGGCGGATACCGCTTGGCGCAGGGCTTCGCTGAGTTCGATTTGGCCTTGTGCGTAGAGGTTGAAGAGGTTTTGGTCGAACGTCTGCATGCCGTTGCTGCCGGAGCGTGCCATCAGGTCGCGGATTTCCAGCAATTCGCCTTTGAAAATCAAGTCCTGCATGGCCGGAGTGTTGAGCAGGAGGTCGGTAACGGCCGTGCGTTGGCGGTTTTTCTTGACGACGAGGCGTTGGCCGATGATACCGACGAGGTTTAACGCCAAATCCATCAAAACCTGTTGGCGACGGTCTTCCGGATAGAAGTTGATGATGCGCTCGATGGTTTGGGAGGCTGTGCTGGCATGGATGGTGAAAACGCACAGATGGCCGGTTTGAGCCAGTTGGAGGGCGTATTCCATGCTTTCTTCGCTGCGGACTTCGCCGATACAGACGACGTCAGGCGCTTGACGCATGGCGCTTTGAACGGCGGTTTTCCAGTTGTCGGTATCGATGCCGATTTCGCGCTGGGTGAAGATGCTGCGGCAAGGTTTGTAGATAAACTCGATGGGGTCTTCGATGGTAACGATATGGCCGGGCAGCTTTTGGTTGCGGTAGTTGAGCATGGAGGCCATGGTGGTGGACTTACCCGAACCGGTCGGGCCGGCGAGGATCAGCAGACCGCGCGGCGCGAGTGCAAGCTCTTGGAGTTTTTCGGGCAAACCGAGGGTCTTCATTTCGGGAATATCTTGGCTGACGCGGCGTAATACCATGCCGACGCGGCCTTGCTCGTGGTAGGCATTGACGCGGTAGCGCGTGTTGCTGCGCGATTGGACGGAATAGTTGATTTCCCAGTCGCGGTTGAAGGCTTCGAGCTGGTCGGGGTTCATGGTGGATTCGGCGATGGCGGCGGTGTCCGCTCCGGTCAGCGCTTTGTGGGGCATGGGCGTGAGGGTGCCGCCGACTTTGATGGCAGGGGGAAAGCCTGCGCTGATGAAGATGTCGGACGCGTTGCGTTTTTCGGCCTCTTCACACATACGGTCGAGCAGGGGGTGAAGATGCGTGCCGATTTCGGCCGGGGTGGGGATGTGCGGTGCTTGGTTTTTTTGTGAGTAGGCTTGCACCATTTCGCTTAACAGGTCGTGCAGAGGGGCGAGGTCGCTCATGATAATTCTCTTTAAAACGGGTATTCGGTCAGGCTGAAAGGCCGTCTGAAAACGGTATGATGGGGTTCAGACGGCCTGAGTATGGTTTAGAAAATAGAGAGGTTCTCGATGTTTTGCGCCTTGCTGCGTGCCAGTTCGGGGCTGATGGTGCCTTGGCGAACAAGGGTTTGCAGGGCTTGATCGAGGGTTTGCATACCGTGGGCCTGACCGGTTTGGAGGGCGGCGTTGATTTGGGCGATTTTGTTCTCGCGGATGAGGTTGCGTACGGCCGGTGTGGAAATCAGGATTTCGTGTGCGGCGACGCGGCCGTTGCCGTCGCGGGTTTTCAGCAGGGTTTGGGAAATGATGGCGCGCAAGGATTCGGACAACATGGAGCGCACGATTTCTTTTTCGCCTGCAGGGAATACGTCGACAATACGGTCGATGGTTTTGGCGGCGCCGGTCGTGTGCAGCGTGCCGAAAACCAAGTGGCCGGTTTCGGCGGCGGTCAGGGCGAGGGAGATGGTTTCAGGGTCGCGCATCTCACCGATCAAAATCACGTCTGGGTCTTCGCGCAGTGCGGAACGCAGGGCGTTGGTAAAGCTGTGGGTGTGTTGATGCAGCTCGCGCTGGTTGATGAGTGCCTTTTTGCTTTGGTGGACGAACTCAATCGGGTCTTCGATGGTCAGAATGTGGGCCGGTTGGGTTTCGTTGATGTAGTTGACCATCGCCGCCAGCGTGGTGGATTTACCCGAACCGGTCGGGCCGGTTACTAAGACTAAACCGCGTGGATTTTCGGCAATTTTTTGGAAAATGCGCGGCGCACGCAATTCTTCCAGCGTCAGGACGGTGCTCGGAATGGTACGGAATACGGCGGCCGGGCCGCGTTCGGTCATAAAGGCGTTGACGCGGAAACGGGCAACATTAGGCAGTTCAAATGAGAAATCGACTTCAAAATCCTGTTGATAGAGCTTGCGCTGGTGATCGTTCATGACCGAGGTAATCATGGTGCCGACTTCTTCCGAGCTCATCTCGGGCAGGTTGATGCGGCGGATGTCGCCGTGTACGCGTATCATGGGGGAAATGCCCGAACTCAAATGGAGGTCGGAGGCTTTGTTTTTCACGCCGAACGCGAGTAAGTCGGTAATCTGCATAATGTGGCCTTGTTTGGTTTAGAATAATAAAATCGCTTTATTTTAAATAGATAAATCCGTTCGACCAAGTAAAATTTTCAAAATGCCGAGTGATGAACGGGTTAAAGGAGAAAACCATGTCGGTATTGCAACAAAACTATCAGGACGTATGCCGGGCGGTTGAACAGGTGGTTGAGGCTGCCGGACGGCCTGCGGATGCGGTAAAGCTGGTAGCGGTCAGCAAGACCTTTCCGGCAGACGATATTCGCGAAGTGTATGCGGCCGGTCAGCGCGATTTCGGCGAGAACTATATTCAGGAATGGTTTGAAAAAACGGAAACGCTGGCCGATTTGCCGGATATTGTTTGGCACGTTATCGGCGATGTGCAGTCCAATAAAACCAAATTTGTGGCCGAGCGTGCACATTGGGTGCATACGGTAGGCCGTCTGAAAACGGCGCGGCGCTTGAGCGAACAAAGGCCGTCTGAAATGCCGCCGTTGCAGGTGTGCATTGAAGTGAACATTGCCGCGGAAGAGGCGAAACACGGTGTGGCACCCGATGAAGCAGTCGAGCTGTCCCTTGAAGTGGCCAAGTTGCCGAATATTAAAGTGCGCGGATTGATGTGTGTGGCCAAGGCCGACAGCAGCGATGATGAGTTGCGCAGCCAGTTTCATACCATGCAACGGCTGTTGGCTGAGCTGAACGCGGCAGGCGTCGAAGCAGATGTTTTGTCTATGGGTATGTCCGGAGATATGCCAATCGCGGTAGAATGTGGCGCAACCCATGTCCGCATCGGCAGCGCGATTTTCGGCAAGCGGCATTATCCTCAATAAAAGTAATAGGCCGTCTGAACATGGCAGACAGAAGTTTCAGACGGCCTGATCGATATCACAAAGGAGTGACATATATATGAATATCTATTTTCTCGGCGGCGGCAATATGGCGACTGCCATTGCAGGCGGTTTGGTCAAACAAGATGGCTATCGTGTCCACATTGTCGAACGCGGCGCCGAAAGACGTGCTCAACTGGTTCAAGAATTGGGCGTAGCCGCTTCTGAAAACCTGCCCGAATTGAGTGCGGACGATGTCCTTATTCTCGCCGTCAAACCGCAAGACATGCAGGCAGCTTGTCAAAACATCCGTTTGAATGGTGCGCTGGTGTTGTCCGTAGCGGCCGGATTGTCCATCGATACCCTCAGCCATTATCTGGGCGGCACACGCCGTATCGTGCGCATCATGCCCAATACGCCGGCTAAAATCGGCTTGGGCGTATCCGGTATGTTTGCCGATGCAAGCGTTTCAGAAGCAGACCGTACAGCCGCAGACGGCATCATGCGCTCTGTCGGTACAACCGTTTGGTTAAACGAGGAGGAGCAACTCCACAATATTACCGGCATCAGCGGCAGTGGCCCCGCCTATGTTTTCTATCTGTTGGGCGCGCTCCAAAACGCGGCTTTGGCACAAGGTTTCAACGAACAAGACGCACGCGAACTGAGTCTCGCTACATTTAAAGGCGCAGTGACTTTGGCCGAACAAACCGGCGAAGCATTCGCACAATTACAGCAAAACGTAACTTCCAAAGGCGGCACGACACACGAAGCCATCGAAACCTTCAAAGCCCGTCACGTTGCCGAAGCCATCGAACAGGGCGTAGAAGCCTGCGTCAAACGTTCGCAAGAAATGGCGCAACAATATAAGGCCGTCTGAACATGCGTGGCGACTTGCTCCTATTATTGGCAGACGCTATTGCCATCCTGTGTATCACGCGCTTTTTGCTCCGATACGCAGGATTGGCAGCAGAACACCCCCTGCTCAAATTCAGCATACAGGCAACAGGCTGGCTGACCAAACCTTGGCAAAAAACATTTCCATCCGGCGAGAAAACCGATTGGTACTGCCTGCCCGCAGGTTTTCTGGTGTACTACCTTGCCTGTACCGCCATTATTTTCATCTCGCCGGCGCTGTCCATCAGCAATAAGCTGATTTTGGCAAACTTCTGGTTTGCCGCGCTCCATATGCTGAAAGCCGCGGCCTATACATTACTTATCGCTCTGATTATTAGAATGGTGTCCAGCATACAAGGTCGCTATTCGACGTTGACTTATGCCATCGAACGAATCCTGCAGCCATTGCTCAAACCGTTTTCCTTTTTGCGCGCAGGGCGATACGATTTTTCAGGCAGTTTGTTAGCGCTCTTATTATGGTTGTGGCTGGCCCGATGGTTTCCCCAACTTATCCAGCAAACCAACCTATGGTTGCTTCAATAGGCCGTCTGAAAGCGCAGCAGGTATTAACGACCAAAAATACAACGTCCTAAAAAGTGCTTTAATACATTTAGGTGTAAGGTAGTGCAAAAAAGTGCAAATCGAAATATAAAGAACAAATGAATAGGTAAAACATGATATGATTCGCCCAATTTCCAAAACGGAAATTCAAGAAAACCCAATAAAAGCAAACCCGTAGCATCCAAATCATTAACAACAAACCGAAAGCAGACACCATGGCAAAGCTGACAGAACAAGATATTTTAAACTGGGATGGTCCTGAAGAGGACTACATGAACAGCGACCAATTGGCCTTCTTCCGCGAACTACTGGTTAAAATGCAAGAAGAGCTGATTGAAAATGCAAACACCACTACCGGCCATCTTCAAGAGCACGAATCCGCTCCCGATCCTGCCGACCGAGCTACTCAAGAAGAAGAGTACGCTTTAGAACTGCGCACCCGCGACCGCGAGCGTAAACTTCTCAATAAAGTGCAAGCGACTCTCCGCAGTATTGACGAAGGCGATTACGGTTTCTGTGCCGATACCGGCGAACCCATTGGCCTCAAACGCCTGCTGGCACGTCCGACCGCGACATTGTCCGTAGAAGCGCAAGAGCGACGCGAACGAATGAAAAAACAGTTCGCTGACTAAGAATAAAGATAAAGAAACCTCAAAAGGCCATCTGAAAGAGCATTTCAGACGGCCTTTGTTTTGTATTTTTTTGTATGTATGGATTGTGTAGAAAGGTTGTTGAAGTTTTTTTATAAAATAAAAACCCTGTTAAAACAGGGTGGTGGTTAAATTTCTAGAAATAATTTTGC
>NZ_CATNVN010000117.1:0-5809 GCF_951230505.1 uncultured Neisseria sp. | reverse complement strand
GACCTGATTTCTTTTCGCTACCGGCGGCAATGCGTACCAATTGGAGAAATTCCGATTTCAGCTCAAACGGATCATCGCCTTGGACTTGCTGCGCCATTTTTTCGATGTCGCTCCAGCCAAGTTTGCCGTTGTATTCACCGCCGCGCAGGGCTTGGGCATAGGAAGCTGCGGCAAGGGCAAGCAGGGTGTCTTTATCGGCTTGCTCCAGCGGTTTGCTGCCAACAGGGATTGCTTGTTCCATCAGCTTGCTGTCTTTTTCTCCGGGCAGTTTGTAGCGTGCTTTGACAAAGGCGTATTCGTTTTTACTGCCTTTGACGGCAGGGGCTTTTTGATAGCGTGATTCGTTCAGCCAGCCGTTTTTGCCTGCCGGAATGATTTCATAGATGGCGGTTACGCTGTGGCCTGAGCCGATATCGCCAGCATCTACTTTGTCATTGTTGAAGTCTTCATTGCGCAGGGTGCGGTTGGTGTAGCCGACCAAGCGGTATTCTTTGACAGTGGCAGGATTGAATTCGACTTGGATTTTGACATCTTGCGCAACGGTGGCTAGTGTGGAAGTCAGTTGCTGTTGCAGAACTTTTTTCGCTTCTTTTTCGTTGTCGATATAGCTGTAATTGCCGTCGCCTGCATCGGCAATTTGTTCCATCATGTCTTCGTTGTAATTGTCCGTACCGAAGCCTAGCGTGCTGAGTGAAACGCCGGTTTTACGTTTTTCGGCAACCATGGATTTGAGCGTTTCGGTATCAGATACTCCAACGTTAAAGTCGCCATCGGTCGCCAGCAGGATACGGTTGATGCCGTTGGGTACAAAGGCTTTTTGTGCTTGCTCGTAGGCCATGCGTAAAGCGGATTCGCCTGAAGTCGAGCCTTCGGCCTCCAGTTTGTCGATGGCCTTCAGGATAGTTTCTTTATCAGCACCTGATGTGGGTGGAAGTACCAGCTCTTCGCCTGATGAATAGGTAATCAGAGTAACTTTGTCCTGAGGACGTAATTGTTGGGTCAAGATCCTCAGTGTTTTTTGAACTAACGGAAGTTTATTTTCTTTATCCATGCTGCCGGATACGTCCACGAGGAACACAAGATTGGCAGGCGGCAGGTTTTTCTTTGCCGTGTCTTGTGCTTGAATGCCGATTTTGATCAGTTTGGCTTCCGGTTGCCATGGAGAATCAATGGTGTCAGTGTGAACGGCAAATGGACGACCGTTAGTAGGTAGTGGGTAGTTGTAAGGAAAATAATTGACGATTTCCTCAATCCGTACAGCATCTTTGGGTGGCTGTTTACCGCTGTTCAGAAATCGGCGGACGTTGGCGTAGCTGCCGGTATCGACATCGATGCTGAATGTGGAAACAGGTTCTTGAGCAACGGATTTGACTGGTTGGTCAGGTTGTTCTTGGTAGCGTTCAGTGTTTCGAGCATTGACAGTAGATATTTCAGCCACCCGCATGGCAACAATTGAACTTTCCTTGAATCCTAGAGAGGGACCAAAGGAGGGGTTAGAGTATTCTTTTGAGTCAGAGCACGCTGTCAAAGCTGCTAAAGTGAGTATGGAAACGGTTTTCAGGAAGAAACGGGGCATGATTTAAGTTCCTGGGAAATATCACATGCTGATTGTTAAAAGTGTTGTTGGCAGTGTATCGGCAGAGTCAACGCTGGCGCTGAGTCACTTTTTTTGAATTTTAATGTGTGAATAGTGGGTTAAGTTTAAATCAGGACAAGGCGGAGCAATGCGGTACTGGTTTAAACTTAACCCACTATGTTTATGACTTGTGCAAGATTTTGTCGGGCTGAGACGATTTTGTAAAGGCCTCAGCCCCGATTTATCTTACATTAACTTTTCTTCCGACGACGCTCGCCCGGCAGCAGCATATCTGCCCATTTGATGATGTTGGCGACTTCTGCCGGATTGAGTTCGTAGAACTGGCCGCGTTTGAGGCGGTTTGGCAGGCCGATGGGGCCGAAGCCTACGCGGACGAGACGACTGACGGTGAGGCCTTGGCTTTCAAAAATGCGGCGTACTTCGCGGTTGCGGCCTTCTTTGATGACGACGTTGTACCATTTGTTTGCGCCTTCGCCGCCTTGTTCGTAGATACGTTCGACTTTTGCTAGACCGTCTTCGAGCATGACGCCTTCTTCGGTCAGGACGCGCATTTGTTCGGTGGTCAGCTCGCCCAATACGCGCACGGCGTATTCGCGTTCGACTTCAAAGCTGGGGTGGGCAAAGCGTTGAACGAGTTCGCCTGAAGTGGTCAGGATCAAAAGGCCGCTGGTATTGATGTCCAACCGGCCGATGGCCACCCAGCGGCTGCTGGCTGCTTGCGGCAGGCGGTCGAAGATGCTGACGCGGCCTTGCGGGTCGTCGCGGGAAACGATTTCGCCTTCTTGTTTGTAGTAGAGGATGATGCGTGGCAGGCGGTCGGCCCATTTGAGTTTGATGATGCTGCCTTTAACGGTAACGTGGTCGTCGGGCGTAACTTTTTCGCCCAGTTGGGCTACGCGGCCGTTGACCGTTACCCAGCCGTTGCTGATCCATTCTTCCATTTCGCGACGTGAGCCGACGCCGGAAGCGGCCAGGACTTTTTGCAGGCGCTCGGGTTCAAAGCGTGAAAGGTCGCTGCGGCGTTCTTTCAAATCGCGGGCATGCTCCATGATTTTTTGATTTGGGTTGCGGACAACCAGTTTTTTGGCTTTGGCAGCACGTTGTTTTGGCGCGGTATTTTGAGCTTTGGGGCCGTCTGAAACTTTTTGTCCGTAAGGCTTGCCTGATGTTTTTCGCTCGTCGTCTGGACGTTTTTTATTGGCAAAGGATTTGGCCGGTTTAGAAGGTTTTTTGGCGGTAGACGATACGCCGTCGCGCCATTGGCGTTTGCTGGAAGGCTGTTTGGACATGATTTTTCCTAACTCGCTTGAAAAGCAGTTCTTCTGCGGCATTTGCGGCAGGGGTTGGATTGGGGGAAAAGGCCGTCTGAAAATCAAATTCAGACGGCCTGCTGATGAAAGGTTGTATTGTAACTCAACCAGTAAATTTTTGTTTGAAAATCCGAAAATTATGGCGAAAGGCGTTCGCGTATCCAGTTGCCATCAACCAGGCGGTATTGGATACGGTCGTGCATGCGGCTGGGGCGGCCTTGCCAGAATTCGATGCGGTCGGGAATGACAAGGTATCCGCCCCAATGCGGCGGGCGGGGAACATGCAGGGGGTGTTTGACACCGACGGCCGCAGCCTTGGCCACCAATACGGCTTTGCTTGAAATCACTTCGCTTTGCGCGCTTGCCCATGCGCCGATACGGCTGGTATACGGGCGGCTTTCAAAATATTCGTCCGAAGCGGCTGCGTCGAGTTTTTCAATGCGTCCTTCAACGCGTACTTGGCGTTCGAGTTCCGGCCAGAAAAAAGTCATGGCGGCAAAAGGGTGTGCCGTATAGGAGCGTCCTTTGCGGCTGTGGTAATTGGTAAAGAAAACAAAGCCTTTTGGGTTGACTTCTTTCAGCAGTACCATGCGGCTGTTGGGTCTGCCGTCTTCACCTACGGCGGCAACGTTGACCGCGGTCGGCTCGTTGACTTCGGCGTGAATCGCTTCGTTCAGCCATTGCTCGAATTGGACAATCGGGTCGGCATGGCACTCGGCTTCAGAAAGCTCGCGTTTGCTGTAATCTTCGCGGATATTGTGCAGATCCATGATTTTTCTCCTTAGGTCTGACTGAATCATACTCCGTTTTTTCAGACGGCCTCAAGGGCATTGTGTATAATCGTAGCCCTTTCCAATCCAATATAGAACAATACGGAGTCCTGTCATGCAAACCGAAGTCGAACTGAAAATCTTAAATCCGAAAATGGCCGATTCCCTGCCTGCATATGCAACGCCCGGTTCTGCCGGTTTGGACTTGCGTGCCTGCTTGGATGAAGCTGTTGTATTGCAGCCGGGTGATGTATATCTCGTGCCGACCGGTTTGGCTGTGCATTTGGCCAACCCTGCGTATGCAGCCGTTTTGCTGCCGCGTTCCGGTTTGGGTCATAAACACGGTATTGTTTTGGGTAATTTGGTCGGTTTGATTGACTCGGATTATCAAGGCGAATTAAAGGTTTCTTTGTGGAACCGTGGTAAAGAAGCGTTCACCATCGAGCCGATGGAGCGTATCGCGCAAATGGTGATTGTGCCGGTTGTCCAAGCTGCGTTTAAGGTTGTGGATGAGTTTGCCGCCAGCGAGCGCGGCGAAGGCGGATTCGGCAGCACCGGCAAAGCCTGATGATTTGAAAGGCCGTCTGAAACAGGATAAATTGAAATTTGATTTCGGTTTGCCGTTGTTCAGACGGCCTTTTTGTTGTGCCAACCTTTGCATAATCACACACAAGATTGCATTTTTATATCTTGTCTGTATGACCGGCGCACCCAATAATACAGGCCGTCTGAAACCTTTACGGAGCGTTGTTATGTCCCGTCCTTCACTTTTTCTGCCTTTATTTTTGATTATCTTTGGTGCGATTTGGTTTTTACGCGCTACGGATATTTTGCCTGCGACATCGACAATGATTGCCGGTGCATTAATTATTTTGGGCTTTGCCGTGTTGATTATGGACGGCATCAACAAACAGTCCATCGTTTCCGGCCCGATGTTGGTTTATATCGGTACAGCTATTTATCTGCACATGAGCTACTGGATTTACCTCTCGCCGTTGCTGGCCATCGGCATGGTCGTATTGGGTTGCCTGCTGTTGCTCTCGCGCAGCGATATGATTCCTGAGAAACACGCAAAATAGAAAGATGAGAGATTTGGGTTTTACCCTATAAAGGCTGTCTGAACAATGGTATAATCCGCCGATTCAGACGGCCTTTTTTATTGTGGTTTAAATTTGAAATTTACCCTCCCGGCCGCACCGTTTTCTTACATTTTGCAAAGTTTCCGCCATGACCCAAGACAAAATCCTCATCCTCGACTTCGGCTCGCAAGTTACCCAGCTGATCGCCCGCCGCGTGCGCGAAGCCCACGTTTACTGCGAACTGCATTCTTTCGACATGCCTTTGGAAGAAATCAAAGCCTTCAATCCTAAAGGCATCATTCTCTCCGGCGGTCCCAATTCCGTTTACGAATCCGACTATCAAGCCGATACCGGTATTTTTGATTTGGGCATTCCGGTTTTGGGCATTTGCTACGGTATGCAATTTATGGCGCACCACTTGGGCGGCGAAGTTAGCCCGGGCAACCAACGCGAATTCGGTTATGCGCAAGTGAAAACCATCGACAGCGAGCTGACACGCGGCATTCAAGATGATGCGCCTAATACGCTCGACGTTTGGATGAGCCATGGCGATAAAGTTTCCAAACTGCCTACCGGCTTCTCTGTTATCGGAGATACGCCGTCTTGCCCGATTGCCATGATGGAAAACGCTGAGAAACAATTCTACGGCATCCAATTCCACCCTGAAGTGACCCACACCAAACAAGGCCGCGCGCTGTTGAACCGCTTTGTCTTGGATATTTGCGGCGCACAACCCAGCTGGACCATGCCGAACTACATCGAAGAAGCCGTTGCCAAGATCCGCGAACAAGTCGGCAGTGACGAAGTGATTTTAGGTTTGTCCGGCGGCGTGGACTCTTCCGTAGCGGCGGCACTAATTCACCGTGCCATCGGCGACCAACTGACCTGCGTGTTTGTTGACCACGGCCTGTTGCGCCTGAACGAAGGCAAAATGGTGATGGACATGTTTGCCCGCAACTTGGGTGTACGCGTGATTCACGTTGATGCCGAAGAGCAGTTTTTGGCGAAACTTGCCGGCGTGACCGATCCGGAGAAAAAACGCAAAATCATCGG
>NZ_CATNVN010000116.1:0-5876 GCF_951230505.1 uncultured Neisseria sp. | reverse complement strand
AAGGCTTAAATCATATAAAAAGGCCGTCTGAAAACAATTTTCAGACGGCCTTTTTTGTATTCATTAAGCAGCCAATGGTTTCAAAATCAGGCTGGCATTTTCAGCCTTCACTTTAAACAGTAAATCAATATTCGGATGTTTGCCTGGATTGGCTTCGGCATCGGCAACATGTTCTGCAAACCATGCCAAGCCGCGTTCTGCCGCCGCTGCGTCCAGCTTGCCGTCAAACTCTTGCGCCAAAGCATGGTAAAGCTTGAGCGAGCCTTGTTTGCCGGGCGCATTGGGAATGTGATGAACCACATTGCCCTCTTTATCGAGAATATCCAAGCCGCTCAAATGATCGATGGCAGGCATGGCGGCCAGATTGTCTTGGAAGCTCATGATTGTCCTTTCTGATGTGGGTTTTAAAGCAAACCATATAACAAGGCCGTCTGAAAGTTTAGGTTTGACACTTTTCAGACGGCCTTAAACATTTCAATTAACGTGTACCGAAAATCTTATCGCCGGCATCGCCCAAGCCTGGGATGATGTAGCCGTGTTCGTTCAAGTGGCTGTCGAGTGCGGCAGTGTAGATGGTTACATCAGGATGCGCCTCGTTGACGGCTTTCACGCCTTCCGGCGCGGCAACCAATACCAATGCTTTGATGTTACGGCAACCTTTGGCTTTCAAAAGGTCGATGGTGGCAACCATAGAGCCGCCGGTCGCCAACATTGGGTCGATAATCAGCGCAGGACGTTCGTCCATGCTGTCGACAAATTTTTCAAAATAAGAAACCGGTTTCAGCGTTTCTTCATCGCGCTGCAAGCCGACAACGCTGATTTTGGCAGTCGGAATCAGGTCGAGTACGCCGTCGAGCATACCCAAACCGGCACGCAAAATCGGGACGACGGTCAGCGTTTTGCCTTTGATGCGGTCGCCTTCAATAGAGCCGCACCAGCCGTCAATAATGTATTTTTCAATTTCAAAATCACGGCTGGCCTCATATGCCATCAGACGTGCCAACTCGGTAGTAAGCGTGCGGAATTTGTAAGTGCTGCAATCCGCTTCACGCATCAGCGTGAGTTTGTGGCGGACTAAAGGGTGGTTGATAACGGTAACGTTCATGTTGATTTTCCGAATTGCGTTGATGGAGGGGGATTATACTTTTTTTCGCATGGCACGCAAAGTGCGTATTCATGCGAAAGGCCGTCTGAATCAGGGTTTCAGACGGCCTTTGTCAACAATTTTACATTACGGAATATTGTAGATGATTAAGCTTTCAGCAATTCTTGCAGTTCGCCGGCTTCGTACATTTCCATCAAAATGTCGGAGCCGCCGACAAATTCGCCGTTAACGTACAGTTGAGGAATGGTCGGCCAGTCGCTGTATTCTTTAATGCCTTGGCGTACGGCATCGTTTTCCAATACGTTGACAGTCACATAGTCGGTGCAACCTGCCGCATTGAGGATTTGTACGGCACGGGAAGAGAAGCCGCATTGCGGGAATTGCTTCGTGCCTTTCATGAACAATACGACGCGGTGTGTGGTAACGACTTCTTTGATTTGATCGTGGATAGAGGACATGGTGTGTTCCTTTTTACTAAATCGGTTGTTCGGGAAAAATCAAATTTCCCGCCATTATACGCAAATTGATGAAGTTGAGGGGCGTTTATCAACGTCGGATCTGACCGTTGCCGTTGATGTAGAACTTGGTCGAAGTCAGCGCTTCCAAACCCATCGGGCCGCGGGCGTGCATTTTTTGGGTGGAAATCCCGATTTCCGCACCCAATCCGAACACAAAGCCGTCGGTAAACCGAGTGGATGCATTGACATAAACCGCCGCCGCATCAATGCTTTCTTGGAAAAACTCGGCATGGGCAATGCTTTGGGTCACAATCGCTTCCGAGTGATGCGTTGTATGGCCGTTAATCCAATCGACGGCTTCTTCCACTGATTTCACTATTTTGACCGACATAATATAGTCAAGAAACTCAGTCTTATAATCTTCCTCGGTCGCCAAAACAGCATTTTTAAACATACGCAATGCCTCCTGATCGGCTCTAAATTCGACCGGATGCACTTTGGCAACGGCTTCTTCCAGTTTGGGCAAAAACGCCTCCGCTATCTTTTCATGAACAACCAAAGATTCAGCGGCATTACACACGCTTGGGCGCTGCGTTTTGGCGTTCACGACGATATCGACCGCCATCTCCAAATCGGCGCTGTCATCGACATAAATATGGCAATTGCCGACTCCGGTTTCAATGACGGGGACTTTCGATTTCTCTTTCACCGTCTGAATCAAGCGCGCGCCGCCGCGCGGAATCAGTACATCAATATAATCAACCGCCTGCATCAATTCCTCGGCAGCAGCATGACTGGTATCTTCAACCAGCTGCACCACATCGGCATCCATTCCCGCTTGTACCAAAGTCTGCCTGATGACGGCAATCAATGCGGTATTGGAATGGATGGCATCGCGACCGCCGCGCAAAATAATGGCATTGCCGGTTTTAAAGGCCAGAGAAAACGCATCGACCGAAACATTCGGGCGGCTTTCAAAAATCATGGCGACCACGCCCAAAGGCACGCGTTTTTGAACAATCTTCAAACCGTCCAGATTGGTATAGCCGCGGACAACCTGCCCAATCGGGTCCTGCAAATCGGCAACCTGCCCAACGCCTTCCGCAATGCCTTTGATGCGTTCGTGATTCAAGCGCAGCCTGTCGAGCATAATGTCCGAAATGCCGTTTTCTTTTGCAGCAGCCAAATCGCGGGCATTTTCTGCCAAAATCATCTCAGCCTGTTCAACCAAAGCCGTTGCAACCTGACGCAGCAGATTGTTTTTTTCCAAGCTTCCCAAGCTGATTAACGTTTTACTGGCTTTTTGGGCATTCTTGCCCAACTGTTCGATATAGTTCATCAAACCTCCCTATTTCTCTTGTGCAAACCACGTTCCGATAGGCGCGCCATCTAAAACCTGAAGAATATCGCGCGGATTGGCGCTGTTCATCAACACCATCTGGCCGTGATGTTCAAACATCATCTGCGCGCTCTTAATCTTACTGAGCATGCCGCCCGTACCAAACTTACTGCCCGAGCCGCCGGCAGAAGCAATAATTTCTTCGGTAATATCGGCCACATGGCTGCGCAGCTTGGCATCGGCGTGAACGGCCGGATTTTTATCAAACAAACCGTCGATATCGGACAACATAATCAACAAATCGGCTTTAACGATTTTCGCCACGACTGCCGACAAACGGTCGTTATCGCCAAATTTGGTCGCATGGTCCATCTCGTCCACGCTGACCGCGTCATTCTCATTGACAATAGGGATGACACCGATGGAAAGCAGGGATTCAAAAGCATTGGTAACGTTTGCCAAACTTTCCGGATATTCGACCACATCGCGCGTCAGCAGGATTTGCGATACCGTCATCCGATAATGGGAAAAAATCTGCGAGTAAAGGCTCATCATGGCCACTTGGCCGACGCTGGAAACAGCCTGCTGCTGCGCCATGTCCGCCGGACGTTTTTCCATATTGAGGACATTCAGCCCAAAGCCCATCGCGCCGGAAGACACCAGCACAATTTCTTTGCCCTTTCCGACCAAGCTGGAAATGACAAAGGCCAGTTGGTCGATTTTTGCCAAATTGATTTTGCCGTTTGGCAACACCAAAGAGCTGGTTCCAATCTTAATGACAATGCGTTTTACTGCTTCAAAATCTCGTTTCATTATTCTCCTCTGCTTTCTATTTTTATGATTGTACGCGGCATTATTTTAGCCAAACGTATCTACATCATAACTGCGAAGCAATAGAAAATACAGACAAAATTAAAAAACGCTTTCTTTAAAAGCTGTATTTTCAGTTTTTATCCGAACCCGTTAACAACAAAACAAAAGGCCGTCTGAAACCCTATTTCAGGTTTCAGACGGCCTTTTACCGATTATTGAAACTTTAGCTTGCAAAGATAAATACAGACCGTTCCCTACAAACGTTTATTGGTGGTCGGAAATAATTTTCAACATTTGCGCCAATACTTTAGGATTGGCTGCAACGATGTCGCCGCTTTCCAACCAGCCTTCATTGCCGGACATATCGGTAACGATACCGCCTGCTTCTTGGACAATCAATGCACCGGCGGCAATATCCCAAGGTTTGAGATTAAACTCGAAGAAACCGTCCAAACGGCCGGCCGCAACGGCACACAAATCCAAAGAAGCCGCGCCTTCACGACGGCCGCCGGCGGTTTTGGCCAAGAAATCTTTCAAAATCGCCAGATACTTGTCCATCATGCTTTGATCGACAACAGGGAAGCCGGTACCGATCAGGCAGCGGTTCAATTCGATGCGGTTGGAAACGCGGATGCGGCGGTCATTGAGCAACGCACCTTTGCCGCGGGAAGCCATGTACACGTCGTTGCGCTCAGGTGCGTACACCAAAGCTTCTTGCAACACACCTTTGTGCAGGAGTGCCATAGAGATAGCGTATTGAGGATGGCCGTGGAGGAAGTTGGTTGTGCCGTCGAGCGGGTCGATAATCCATTCGTACTCGGCGGTGGCTTTACCGTGGGAGCCGCCTTCTTCGCAAGTGATTTTGTGATGCGGATAGGCTTCTTTGAGCGCCTCCACCAAAATCATCTCGGAGCTGCGGTCAACATCGGAAACGAAGTCGTTAAATGCTTTGCTGTCTACTTTGACGGCATCCAGATTGCCGGCGGCGCGAATCATCATTTGCCCTGCTTTACGGGCGGCTTTGAAAGCGGTATTTAAAAACGGATTCATGGTTTTCTTCCTAATTCAGGTAAAATACGCCCTAATGCGCCGAACAAGGCACACAAGAGGCTGTTAATCGTTTCCGATGCTGTTAAAGAACATTTCAGACGGCATGGAAAAAGGCCGTCTGAAAACAAAAAGATGACGCATTATACCTGATTCCCGTACAAACAGAAAACAAAACATGACTTCCGAAAAACCCGCACTGCCCGCTTATCTGGACAACATCCGCATCATCCTCACGCGCACCAGCCATCCTGCCAATATCGGCTCCGCCGCCCGCGCCATGAAAACAATGGGCCTGCACAATCTGACCATCGTCGCCCCCAATCTGATGGCAACGCCGATGACGGAAAATCCGCCCGTATTCGATCCGGAGCATCCGCAATCGTTTAAATTACCGGAAGAAAGTTTCATCCTTGCTTCCGGCGCGGCAGACGTTTTGGAAAATGCCACCATTGCCGCCTCTTTGGACGAAGCCCTTGCCGACACCACCATCGCCTGCGCCCTGACCAGCCGCCGCCGCGAAATTACCGCGCCGCTGCAAACCCCGCGCGATTTGGTGCCCGAATTACTGCAGGCCGCCAACCGCGGCGAGAAAGTGGCGCTGGTTTTCGGCAACGAAACCTTCGGCTTGAGCATCGAAGAAGTCCAAGCCTGCAACCGACTGATGACCATCAACGGCAATCCCGACTATTTCTCGCTCAACCTCGCCCAAGCCGTGCAGGTCGTGTGCTACGAAATCTTCAGCCAAACCGATTCGCCCATGACCCACCTGCAACAGGAAGACCATGCCGCGACCCACGAGCAAATCAAAGGCATGGTCGCCCACATGGAAAGCGTGATGAACGACATCGGCTTTTTCAACCGCCGCAACGGCGAGCGCCTGATGCGCCGTATGCAGAGCCTGTTCGGCCGCGCCAACACGCAAACCGAAGACATCGATATCCTGCGCGGTTTTTTCAATACCGTTAGCCACCGTATCCATAAAAAAGACTGATTAAGGCAGTCTGAAAACGTTTCCAGCTTTTCAGACGGCATGACTGATATTCGGATAAGCATGAATTACGCCCTAGACGCATTATGGTGGAAACTCACCAGCCAACCTGTCCGCGACCTC
>NZ_CATNVN010000115.1:0-5887 GCF_951230505.1 uncultured Neisseria sp. | reverse complement strand
ATTTACTTCACGAAAAAATCAGCAATGAAGATTATCAACGCCTCATTGTCAAACACAGCGAATCTTTCAGCGACGGCGAAATCTGCCTATTGAATGAGATTTTGGAAAAATTTGAATTTGATGTCGTACAGGAACAAGCATTGGCGCAAGCTGTGATGCAGCAGGTGCGCTTCGATCCAAACGACTACCATATCGACAGCGACGATGAAGACACAACCGGTATCTGTCCGCACTGCATCAATCCGCCCATGCCACCCCTGCGCGATTATTTGGTTTGGCGCGAAACACGCGGCTGAAAATTTTCCTAATCGATTTTGATAAGTTATTAACCATTCACTATCAAACAAGGCCGTCTGAACAGGTGTCATCGTTACATTTGTTCAGACGGCCTTTTGTAAATAAATGTTCATGACTAGGATAAATCAGTATAATCTGCGCCGTTTGAATTTTCTTCGGAGCTTTTATGAATCAGCTTAAAACGGCGGTAGCCGGTGCGCAGATTTTGTTTGTCGCATTCGGTGCCATGGTGCTTGTGCCGCTTCTGACGGGACTGAACCCGGCTTTAGCATTATTAGGCGCAGGCTTGGGTACTTTGTTGTTCCAATTGGTTACCAAACGTAAAGTGCCGATTTTCCTCGGCTCTTCTTTTGCCTTTATTGCACCGATTATCTACTCCATCGGCGAATGGGGCCTGCCTTCTACCATGTTCG
Organism: uncultured Neisseria sp.; assembly: GCF_951230505.1. Classification (NCBI taxonomy): domain Bacteria; kingdom Pseudomonadati; phylum Pseudomonadota; class Betaproteobacteria; order Neisseriales; family Neisseriaceae; genus Neisseria; species uncultured Neisseria sp. The sequence continues at coordinate 5,177 of NZ_CATNVN010000115.1, read as the reverse complement.
GCCTGTTTGCGGCAGGTTTCATGTACTTTGTCTTTGCCGCGCTGATTAGATGGCGCGGTCTGGATGCGGTACACAAGCTGTTGCCGCCCGTGGTTATCGGTCCGGTGATTATGGTAATCGGCTTGTCCGTGGCCGCTGCAGCCAGCAGCATGGCCATGGGTCAGGCAGATGGAAAACAGGTCATCGACTATATCGACTCGCTGATTCTCTCCGGCTTTACCTTTGCGGTAACCGTCATTGTTTCTGTCTTCGGCAGCAAAATGATGAAGCTGATTCCGATTCTGATCGGCGTGGCTTCCGGCTATGTGTTGGCTTTGATCATGGGCTTGGTCGATACCAGCGCCATCATCAACGCTCCTTGGTTTGCCGTCCCTCATTTTGAAACGCCTCAAGTCAACTGGCAGGCTGCCTTGTTTATGTTGCCCGTTGCCATCGCCCCGGCTATCGAACACATCGGCGGCATTATGGCCATCGGTAATGTGACCGGCAAAAACTACACCAAAGACCCTGGCTTAGACAAAACCCTTGCCGGCGATGGCTTGGGCGTGTGCGTGGCCGGTTTGATTGGCGGCCCTCCTGTCACCACTTACGGCGAAGTAACCGGCGCAGTGATGATTACCAAAAACAGCAACCCCGTCATCATGACTTGGGCGGCAATTTTTGCGATTTTTATGGCGTTTTTCGGTAAATTCAACGCGTTTTTGGCTTCGATTCCTATGCCGGTTATGGGCGGTATTATGTTGCTGCTGTTCGGTACAATCGCCTCTTTGGGCATCAAAACATTGATTGATGCGAAAGTTGATTTGATGCAGCCGAAAAATCTGGTTATCGTCAGCTCCGTATTGACGACCGGTATCGGCGGCATGATTATCAAAGTAGGTACTTTAAGCTTCGCCGGTGTAGGTTTGTGCGCCGTACTGGCCATTATCCTGAACTGCGTTTTGCCCAATACAAAATCAGAAGAAGCATAAATAGCTGGTTCATAAACTCAAAGGCCGTCTGAAAATGAGATTTCAGACGGCCTTTTTATTACGCTTTATACAATGAAAAATGCCGGAGACTTAACTATCTCCGGCATTTTTGAATAAGGTGGCGAGCCGAACCCCCGGCACTGGCTCATCAGAGTGGGCTGCTGGCTTCCGCCCCTGACCCGGTGTTCCGAATTACCATGCGGGGAGACCCGCCATAGAAGAAACGCATTATAGCGGTTTTACAGAAAAACTCAAGCGATAAAATCTGTCAGGCCGTCTGAAAACCATTTACACGACAAGATTGTAAACAATATTGCCTAGTTGAAAATCATTCCCATTGAAATGTTTATTGTCTTTTCCGTTGAAAAATATCGAAAATTACACTACATTAACACTTTACGCCATCAAGAAGAAATTGCATTTTTCAGACGGCCTTTAATATAAAAACATTACATCCATCAACGGAACACGACCATGACCACGACTACTGCCCCTCAGCGTATTCGAGAAATTCCCTATAACTATACTTCTTATACCGACCGCGAAATCATCATCCGACTGTTGGGCAACGAAGCGTGGCAAATCCTGCAAGACCTGCGCGGTCAACGCAAAACAGGACGTTCGGCACGAATGCTGTTTGAAGTATTGGGCGATATTTGGGTGGTCGTTCGCAATCCGTATCTGGTTGATGACTTGCTGGAGCACCCAAAACGCCGCGCCGCGTTGGTACGCGAAATGCGCCACCGCTTAAATGAAATCCGCAAACGCCGCGACGATAATCGGCAAGTGGATGTCTTGGTTGCCGCAGCAGAAAAAGCAGTGGAGCGTTTTGATAGCAATTTTGATGAAACCAGCCAAAAACGCCATCAAATTTTGGAACGCTTAAGCAAAATTACCAAGCCGCACAACATCATGTTTGACGGCTTGGCACGCGTAACGCACGTTACTGATGCAACCGACTGGCGCGTGGAATATCCGTTTGTCGTCGTCAATCCTGATACCGAGGCAGAGATCGCTCCTTTGGTGCGCGCCTTAATCGAGTTGGACTTAGTTATTATCCCGCGCGGTGGCGGTACGGGTTATACCGGTGGCGCGGTACCTTTGGACGCAAACAGCGCAGTCATCAATACCGAAAAACTCGACAAGCATCGCGGCGTCGAATACGTTGAGCTGGCAGGCTTGGACGGCAGACATCCGATTATCCATTGCGGCGCAGGCGTAGTAACCCGCCGAGTGGAAGAAACCGCGCATCAGGCAGGTTTGGTGTTCGCCGTTGATCCGACGTCTGCCGACGCATCTTGCGTAGGCGGTAATGTGGCGATGAATGCAGGCGGTAAAAAAGCCGTGCTGTGGGGTACTGCCTTGGACAACCTCGCCTACTGGAACATGGTCAACCCTCAAGGCGAATGGTTGCGTATCGAGCGCGTGCGCCACAATTTCGGCAAAATCCACGACGAAGAAACCGCCATATTTGACGTACATACGCTGGATTCAGACGGCCGCAATATCGTCAATACCAAACGTTTGGAAATCCCCGGTCACAAGTTCCGCAAAGTCGGTTTAGGCAAAGACGTTACCGACAAATTCTTGAGCGGCCTGCCCGGCGTGCAAAAAGAAGGTACAGACGGCATCATCACCAGCGTCGCCTTTGTGTTGCATAAAATGCCGAAATACACGCGCACTGTGTGTATGGAATTTTTCGGTACAGTCGCCACCGCTACGCCGTCCATCGTCGAAATCCGCGATTTCCTGCTTACCCATGAAAGTGTACGACTGGCCGGTTTGGAACATTTGGACTGGCGTTATGTCCGCGCTGTCGGCTATGCCACCAAAGCGGCAGGTAAAGGCCGACCTAAAATGGTCTTGCTGGCAGACGTGGTTTCCGACGATGAAGCCGCCGTGCAGGCAGCCGCTGAACACATCTGCGAACTCGCCCGCGCCCGCGACGGCGAAGGCTTTATCGCCATATCTCCCGAAGCCCGCAAAACCTTCTGGCTTGACCGCAGCCGCACTGCTGCCATCGCCAAACATACCAACGCCTTTAAAATCAACGAAGACGTGGTAATCCCACTCGAGAGGCTCGGCGAGTATTCAGACGGCATCGAACGCATCAACATTGAGCTTTCCATCCAAAACAAACTCAAACTCTGTGCCGCTTTGGAACAATATCTGTCCGGCAAACTCCCCATTGACAAAATGGGCACGGACCTGCCGACCGCCGAACTTTTGGGCGAACGCGGCAAACACGCCCTAGCCCACGTTTCCGCTGTCAAAGCGCGTTGGGAATGGTTGCTCGCCAATCTCGATACGCCGCTTGCCGACTACAAAGCCCGCTACGGCGCAGCCGTCCATGCCGCGCCCGAAGCCAAAGACAATGAAAGCTGCTTTATTGCCTTCCGCGATTTCCGCCTGCGTGTGTCTGTCAAAGCAGACGTAATGAAGCCGCTTTCTGAAATTTTCAGCGGCAAAACCGATACCAAAATTATCCAAGGCTTGGGCAAAATCCACGCCAAAACCGTACGCAGCCGCGTCTTCGTCGCCCTGCACATGCACGCCGGCGACGGTAACGTTCACACCAATATTCCGGTTAACTCAGACGATGCCGAAATGCTTCAGACGGCCTACCGTTCGGTCGAACGCATCATGAAAATCGCCCGCTCGCTCGGCGGCGTAATTTCTGGCGAACACGGCATCGGCATTACCAAGCTCGAATTTTTGACCGATGAAGACTTGCAACCGTTTTGGGACTACAAAAACCAAGTCGATCCCAAGCACACCTTCAACCGTCACAAACTGATGAAAGGCTCGGACCTACGCAACGCCTATACGCCGTCTTTCGAGCTTTTGGGGGCGGAATCGCTGATTATGGAAAAATCAGACCTCGGTACCATCGCTGATTCCATCAAAGACTGCCTACGCTGCGGCAAATGCAAACCCGTTTGCTCTACTCACGTTCCGCGTGCCAACCTGCTGTACAGCCCCCGCAATAAAATTCTCGGCGTAGGCTTGTTGACCGAAGCCTTCTTATACGAAGAACAAACCCGTCGCGGCGTTTCCATCAAACATTTTGAAGAACTGATGGACATCGGCGACCACTGCACCGTGTGCCACCGCTGCGTTAAACCTTGCCCTGTCAACATCGACTTTGGCGACGTTACTGTAGCCGTCCGCAACTACCTTGCCGATTCCGGCCACAAACGCTTTGCGCCTGCGGCTTCAATGGGCATGGCATTTTTGAACGCCACAGGCCCAAAAACCATCAAAGCCCTTCGCGCCGCCATGATACAGACCGGCTTCCCAGCGCAAAACTTTGCCTACAAAATCGGCAAGCTTCTTCCGATTGGCACTAAAAAGCAAAAAGCCGAACCAAAAGCCACCGTCGGTACCGCCTCAATCAAAGAACAGGTTATCCATTTCATCAACCGTCCTTTGCCGAAAAGCGTACCTGCCAAAACTCCGCGCTCCATGCTGGGCATCGAAGACGACAAGAGTATTCCTATCATCCGCAATCCGGCTTCTCCGGAAGATGCCGAGGCCGTGTTCTATTTCCCAGGTTGCGGCTCTGAGCGTCTGTTCAGCCAAATCGGACTTGCCGTTCAAGCCATGCTCTGGCATGTCGGCGTACAAACCGTCCTGCCACCCGGCTATATGTGTTGCGGCTATCCGCAAGATGCTGGCGGCAATAGGGCCAAAGCCGAAGAAATGAGCACCAACAACCGCGTAGCTTTCCACCGTATGGCAAACACCCTCAACTACCTCGACATTAAAACCGTCGTCGTCAGTTGCGGTACCTGCTACGACCAACTGGAAAAATACCGTTTTGAGGAAATCTTCCCAGGCTGCCGTATCATCGATATCCACGAATATCTGCTTGAAAAAGGGGTGCAACTAAACGGCGTGAAAGGTCAGCAATACCTCTACCACGACCCTTGCCATACCCCAATCAAAACCATGAATGCCACCCAAATGGCCAGCAGCCTGATGGGACAGAAAGTCGTCTTAAGCGACCGCTGTTGCGGCGAGTCCGGTATGTTTGCCGTCAAACGACCAGACATTGCCACTCAGGTCAAGTTCCGCAAACAAGAGGAAATTGAGAAAAACCTTAAAGAGCTGCCGCAAGGCGAACCCGTCAAAATGCTCACCTCCTGCCCAGCCTGCCTGCAAGGCCTGAGCCGCTACGCCGACGACAACAATATGCCTGCCGAC
>NZ_CATNVN010000114.1:0-5916 GCF_951230505.1 uncultured Neisseria sp. | reverse complement strand
GAGCAGAATCGAAACAAACAGGGAGATAAAGCGTTTCATGTTCTGCTCCTTAGAAATTGGCGTAAATAAAGCCGGGAATGCCGGACGGGGCGAAGACGATAATCAGGGCGAGGATCAGCGTGATGGGGATAAACCACAGCCATGCAGGCAGTTTGTCCAAGCCTTTTACCGATGCTTCAAATAAGCGAAGCAAATACGGGTACAGCAAAAGCATCATCGCAAATGTACCCAGCAACATGAGGTCGGTCGGCAGAGGCGTGTTCCAGCCTTTATCATTGGCAAATAATGCGCTGAACAGCATTTCCGTATCGGCAAGCGTTGCGCTGTTGAACACGACAAAAGCGAAACAAACGAAATGGAAGGTAAACAGCCAGGCAAGCGGTTTGCCGATTTTCAGACGGCCTAAGGCATTGCGGCCGACGATTTTATCGCCGCAGTTAAGGAACACCAACGCCGCACCGTGCAGCGCACCCCAAATCAAAAAGCTCCAGCCGTAGCCATGCCAAATGCCGGAAAGCAACATGGCAATCATCAGATTGAGCTGGGTGCGTCCGAAGCCTTTTTTGCTGCCGCCCAAAGGGATATAGATATAGTCGCGAATCCAAGTGGACAGGCTGATGTGCCATCTGTCCCAGAAGTCGCGGATGTTGACGGCGCGAAGCGGCGCGGCAAAGTTTTTCGGCAGCTGGAAGCCGAGCAGCATGGCCAAACCGATGACCAAATCCGAGTAGCCGGAAAAGTCGAAAAAGAGTTGGAAGGTGTAGCCATAAATCGCAGACAATACGCCCCAGCCGTCGAACTGGGCCGGATTTTCAAAAACAGGCGATACCCAGCCTTCCGCCAATACGCCGGCAAGCCACCACTTTTTGGCAATGCCCAACACAATCAGGCCGACTGCCAAAGCCGGATAAATCAGCTGTCGTGCCTGTTTGGTGCGGATTTGCGCCAATGCCCCCGCTTGTTCGCCGTCTATGCTTTTAAAAGCGGCCGCACGGATAATCGGGCCGGATGTGATGGTGGGGAAGAAGCTCAGATGCAGTAGGAGCTCGTGCCATTCAAAACGGTCTCCTTTGGGCTCGCGGTAGCAATACACCAAGTAAGCCAGTGATTGGAAAGTGTAATAAGACAAGCCCAGAGGCAAAAGGATGTCGATGACGGCGCTTTGCCCTGTATATTGCTGAATAATCGGGCGGAAAAAGTCGAAGTATTTGAAGAAACACAAAACAGTCAATGCCGCCGAAATACCGCAGCCCAGCCAAAATTTGCGGATATTCTCGTTTTCAGAAAACATCAGCACGCTGACCAGGTAAACCACAGACGAGTAAACCAAAATCAGCGCGGCAAAGATAGGGTCGATACGGTAAAGCCAGCCCAGCCCGGCAACCAAAAGTAAAACGTTTTGAACTTGCGGAAAACGTGCAAATGCCCAGTACAACGGCAAAAATATGATAAAGAATACCGCAAATTCAATAGACAGCAACGGCATGACAATTCCTTGATGTGTTTAAACTTTCAAACTTTTCGATTGATTGTTATTTTTTGGCGTTAAGTTTGGCACGGATGACTTCGACTACCGCAGGTAAAATCGAAATCACGATGATTGCCGCCATGACTAAGCCCAGATTGTTTTTTACGACGGGGATATTGGCGAAGAAGTAGCCTGCATAGGAAAACGACAATACCCACAACACCGCGCCGATAATGTTGTAACGGATAAACGTGCCATAGTGCATATCGCCCATACCGGCGACAAATGGCGCAAACGTCCGCACAATTGGCACAAAGCGCGCAATGATAATGGTTTTACCGCCGTGTTTTTCATAGAACGCATGGGTTTTTTCCAAATACGAACGGCGGAAAATTTTGGAATCAGGATTGGCAAACAGTTTTTGTCCAAAATACTTGCCGATCATAAAGTTGGCCGCATCGCCTAAAATGGCGGCTGCTAAGAGCAGCAATACCATGACGTGGATATTCATGCCGCCGATGGCCGCAATACCACCGGCGGCAAACAGCAGCGAGTCGCCGGGTAAAAATGGCGTTACGACCAAACCGGTTTCGCAGAAAATCACAACAAACAAAATCGCGTAAATCCACGGGCCGTATTGGGCGGAAAGGTGGACAAGGTGTTGGTCGATATGGAGGATGAAATCAATAAGGGTAGAAATCACTAAGGTTCCCCAAATAAAAAGGCCGTCTGAAAAAGAACAGACAAATGTTTCGGCGAGAAGTTCGACATTGTAAAACCAAAGCGGAATAAAACCAATGCCGTAAGCGCGTCAAGATATGTTTAGAAGTGCAGATATGTTGCAGGTATAGGCTTCAGACGGCCTTTATCCTTGATGGTGGACGGCAAAACAACGTAAAATAAAACCGATTTCAACCTAACCGGTGCGCCTTTGTGAACCAGCTCATCTTCGATTTTGCTAGCCATGATTATCCCGGCTTCGACAAATTTCTGGGAACAGAAAATGCCGAGCTGGTTTATGTGTTGCAGCACAAACATGGGCAATTTATCTATGTTTGGGGCGAAGAGGGCGCAGGCAAAAGCCATCTCTTGCAGGCATGGGTTGCCCAGGCGCTTGATGCCGGACAAAATGCCCTCTATATTGATGCCGCCGCCACGCCGCTGACAGAAGCCGCGTTGGATGCGGAATATCTTGCCATTGACCAAATCGAAAAGCTTAATAATGAAGAACAGGCTTTACTGTTTGCCATCTTCAACCGCTTCCGCAACAGCGGCAAAGGCTTTTTGCTTTTGAGTTCCGAATATACGCCGCAACAGCTCGTTATCCGTGAAGACCTGCGCACACGCATGGCATATTGCTTGGTTTACGAAGTCAAACCGTTGACCGACCAAGAAAAAATCGATGCGCTTGTCAGCATGGCGGCCGCCCGTCAGGTAACCATCGATCCGGAAATCTTCGAATACCTGCTGAACCATTGGCGGCGCGATATGGACAGCCTGATGCAAATGCTCGATACCCTCGACAACTACGCCGTTATGATGGGCAAGCGCATTACTTTGCCGCTTTTGCGCCAGCTTTTAAAACAACAGGAAACCCAATGAAAAACCTTGCCATTTTCGACCTCGACAATACCTTGATCAATACCGATTCGGATCACTCTTGGCCGCAATACCTGATTAAAAAAGGCATAGTCGATGCGGCTGAAACCGAGGCTCAAAATGAAAAGTTCTACCAAGACTATCAAAACGGTTGCCTTGATATTGATGCCTTCCTCAAATTCCATCTCGCTCCTTTGGCACGTTTCAGCAAGGAAGAATTGGCTGAGTTTCATCGCGAGTTTATGGCCGAATATATTGTTCCGTATATTTCCCCGATGCAGCGTATGCTGGTGCAAAGCCATCAAATGGCGGGCGACGAAATGTTGGTTATTTCTTCGACCAACGAATTCATCATTACCCCAATCTGCCATCTTTTTGGTATTCACAACATTATCGGCACACAGCTTGAAACCGGCGAAGACGGCCGATATACCGGCAACTATGTCGGTACGCCCAGCCTGAAAGAAGGCAAAATTACCCGATTGAACCAATGGCTTGCCGAGCGAGGCGAGACCTTTGAAAGCTACGGCAAGGTTTATTTTTACAGCGACTCCAAAAACGATTTGCCGTTGTTGCGTATCGTGAACGAACCTGTCGCCGTCAATCCGGATGCCGAGCTGGAAAAAGAAGCCAAAGCAAAAGGTTGGCCGATTTTGAATTTCAAATAACGACGAATCAGGCCGTCTGAAATATTTAACCTAACCACAACCCTAATAAGGAATAAAACATGAAAACGACTAAACTCCTCGCCTCAGCCCTGTTGTTTGCCGCTGTATTCGGTACCGCACAAGTAGCCGATACCGAAACTCTGGAAGCCATGAAAGCACAAAACGGCAGCGTTAAAACCGTTTTGATGGATGTCTTCACAACTCCTGCTGGCAATGTTGACCGCGTGAATATCATTCAATCCAGCGGCAATCCTGAAATGGACGAACGCGCAGTGAAAAGCGTTTCCAAATATCCTTATCCGAAACGCAAAACCGCATCTAAATATCAGCACGCCGTTACTTTTGAAACCAATGTTGAAGTAATCAACAACTGACTTGGAATGGAGACATTAGATGTTATCTGAAGAAAAGGAGGATCTTATTGAAGGGTTAATTGATGAAATTAAAAATATGCGTGGTGATCCCTTAGAATATACGGGTAACAAGCTTGTTATCAGTCGTGGAAATTCAAAAGCAAAGTTGTTAATTATCGGTGAAGCTCCTGGACCAATAGAAAACGAAGAGGGAGAACCTTTTAGAGGTCCTGCTGGTATTCTGCTAGACGAGATGTTGGAGAGTGAGAAATTTAAACTAGACCAGGATATATATATTATTAACGCGGTGTTTCGCATGCCACCAGGTAAAAATGGAAAAAAGTTCGGTCGGCCAAGTACTAAAGTGATTGAATATTACCGCCCGTATATTTTGAAGTTCATTAGACTGATAGAACCAAAGATAATAGTTTTGCTTGGTAATTCTGCATGCAAATCAGTATTGGATAAAGTTGGAATTACTAAGTTGAGAGGTGAGTGGAAATGTGAGAAAGATATTTGCCATTTTATTATGCCGACCTATCATCCTTCGTATGTGCGGATGAAAAAGAATCAATATCTGAATCTGGTAAAAAATGATATCAAAATGATTCGCAAGAAGTTTGATGAACCTACTATGTAAAAGAGTCTAATGCAAGTTATACTGTTTTTGTAGTTCATATTGCTTGATAATGATTGGTTGTAGTCGAATAAATATTGGTTGTTATTAAATTGAATGATGAGATAATGTGGAGTACACTTCTATTTGGAAGGCGTTTTGATTGGGAAATTCCCTGTCAAAACGCCGTTTTATTCTTTAAACAAGTATAACCAAAATTGCCGTAAAACCACACGCTCCGGTGTTATACTGAAACAAATAAACCGCTTCATCACACATCATGTCTCCCCGTCCAGTTACCATTACTTCCTACAATATGCACAAAGGCATGTCTGCGCTCAACCGCAAAGTGCAGGTCAACCGCATGGCTGACGCGCTGGGTGCATTGGGTTCGGACGTTTTGTTTTTACAAGAAGTCCAAGGACAACATCTCAACAGAAGCCGCCGTACCGACTTTCCCGATGCGCCGCATTACGACATCATCGGCGACAGCCTCGATTATCATCGCAGCTACGGCAAAAATGCCGTCTATCCCAAACGACACCACGGCAACGCCATTCTCAGCCGCCTACCGCTGAAAACGGAAAACAACCTCAACATCAGCGTCAATAAACTCGAACAGCGCGGCCTGTTGCATTGCGAGGTCGTGCCCGAAGGTTGGGAAGATCCGCTGGTGTGTTTGTGCGTCCACCTCAATCTGCGCGAGCCGGACCGCCTTAAACAATACCGCGCCATCAGCGATTACGTTGGCCGATATATTCGTCCGGAAAGCCCGTTGATTATCGCTGGCGATTTCAATGACTGGCGGCAGAAATCAGCGCATGAATTGGGCAGGGCATTAGATTTGAACGAAGTATTTGTCGATAATACAGGCAAACGCCCCAAAACCTTCCCTTCGCGCCTGCCCATCCTCAGCCTCGACCGCATTTACACGCGCAATCTTGATGTCATCGATTCTGAAATTCACAACAGTAAAGACTGGCAACATTTGTCAGATCATCTGCCATTGAGTGTAACGGTTAGGCCGCATCGTAAAATGAATATGAAATCCGATAGAAAAATGTAAGGCTGAAATCTTTTTTAAAGCAAAGCACTATTGGCAATGTATCGAAAGAAAAAGTTTTTTCTCTCAGATATTTGAGACAAAAAGAGGCCGTCTGAAAAGTTTCAGACGGCCTGTTTAAGTTTATAAAAAAGCCCAAACCTTTTTAT
>NZ_CATNVN010000113.1:0-6039 GCF_951230505.1 uncultured Neisseria sp. | reverse complement strand
CTGACTACGTTCATGCTTCTCATGCAATGCCTGCAGTACAAACCCCAGTCGTTGTTGCTCGAAATGAATACGGTATTCCGGCACCTATTTCCATTCCGATGGCACAAACTCGACAAGCTGTGCCTGCGAATAAAACCATTGCAGACAGCGTAATCGTTCCCAACAATACGCCTGTTTTAGAAACACCAGCCGTTGCAAAACCTGAAAACTATGTTGTCGATACTGCTGTCCACAACACAACTCCTGTCGTACAAACGCAGACGACTGCCGTTCAAGCGGACAACACTATTGTTCCTCCAATGCTTGCCGCGCAAACCCAACCTACCGTTGCGGCCGACAAAGCCATTGCAGACAGCGTAATTGTTTCCAACAATACGCCTACTCTGGAAGCGCCGCCCACAATAAAAGCTGAAGACTATGTTGCCGACACTACTGTCCGCAATACAACTCCTGTCGTACAAACTCAGTCTAGTGCAACCCAAACAGAAAACAGTGTTGTTCCTGTCATGCTTGCCGCACAAGCCCAACCTACTGCTTCTACCGAGAAAACAGTTTCAGACGGCATTGCTATTATTAATGAAACACCAGCTGTTCAACCTGTTGTGCCTGCAATCCAAATTCCACAAGAGATTATTCAGAACTCGACAGCTCAGCCGCAAACTTCAACTACCCAAAATAGCCAAGCGGTAACAGCTCAGGATGAAGCGCTCGATAAAACACCTGCCAAAGTCGAGACTAAGCGCAAAGGCAAAACTTATGCCAAAACCTCCTCTCGACGCAAAGCCAAGGTCAACCGTACCAAAACAGCCGTTGTCCGCACATCCGAAGAACAAGCAGCCAAAACTATTGCCACCGCTTCGGTCGAACCAAGCACGCCGGCAACTGCCACTCCGGTAGAGCATGGCAAAACCACTGTCCCAACACCTTTCCCTCAAGCATACAAACCGGCAGCCGACATTTTGCTGGATAAAGAAAATAATGACAGTGATATCAAAATTCTGCCAAATGTACCGATTACCAGCGTGACCAACACAGCCGAAGCTGCCAATCCGCGCCTCAATATTACCCTGCGCAACCGTCAGAACAAATCACGCAGTTCTTCATACAGCAAATACAAAGCCCCTGTTATCCGTACAGTACCTGTGGTTACGCCGGCTCCTAAGCCAAGCCCTAAAGAAACCCGCAAACAGATATTGCAGACCGAAGTGCGCAATGAACAGGCTGCTATTACCCGCCTTCAAACCCAGCTGAATGCGGCCAAACAAAAAGGCGATCAAATTAAGATCCAACAGCTGACCCGTACCATCAACGCCCGTAAAGCGAATATCCGCGCTATTCAAGGCGAAATGTCTCGTTGATTGGTTTTTGATACAAAAGGCCGTCTGAAAATATTTTCAGACGGCCTTTTTAATGGCTTACAACCTATTTACTTCAACAAACTCATTCTCTAAAATCATTTTCCCCATCACGCCAAAGTATATTTCTTCACATCCCTACCCTCGTGCGCCATTACTGCTTCTATCCAATCGGCGATATTTTGCCAATAATATTGCGACTTTTCAGACGGCCTATCAGTCTGAGTACCTTCATCATTCAACACAACGGGAACCCCCTGCTCTGCACCGGCTTCAAGCACAATCCAAATACTGCCTTCATGAGTATCGGCATGAGCTGCTTGATGTTCATATGCCCAGCCAACCGCAGCTTGTCCGCCATTTTGCAAAGACTGCATCGCCTGAGATAATGGATGAAAGTACGTATCTACATCGTTGTCGGCAGCCACGACCAAAGTTGCACCATGCGTACCTAACGCTTGCGCGGCATGAAAAACGGGGGAGTTGTGCAGATTGGCGATAAAGTCAAACGGCATCGCGGCGTGATGGTTCAGCACATTGTCTGCCATTTTTTCAAATACGGATGGCGAAGAAAACGGTGTACCGAGAAAAACAGCGCAATCAGAACGAATTTCGCACTGCTCTTTCAGTTGCCCTGCACCAAGCGCGGCAATCAGGCTCAAGCGGCTGAGGCGGCGGGTATCTATACCGCTTTGCTGCTTTAAGGTTTGTTTGAGGATTTTACCGCCGGTGCCGGCGTCAGTATCAAAACGCACGGCGGCGGTAATACGGATATTAGGATTTACGGTTGCCATTGCCATACCAAAGATGTGTTGCTGCCACCAAAACCAAACTGATTGGCCAAACAGAAAAAGCCGCCTTTTTGTGAAGTCGCGCACTCGGAAAAACGAATTTTCCGCCCCTGATAATCGTTGCTTTCACCTTGTTTTAAAGCGGATAAAAGCAGGACCGTTTCAAGGGCTGCCGTTGCGCCAAGCGTGTGTCCGATTTGCGGCTTGAACGCCATCAAAGGGGGCAGTGTACCGAATATATTTTCCAGTGCAGCCAATTCGGCGACATCGCTGTCAGCCGTGCCGATGCCGTGTGTTTTAACAGCTGCAATGCTTTCAGGAGCGATACCTGCAATATCTAACGCACGGCGCATCACCTGCTCTTGCGCTTGGCCATCGCTTTGAATCAGGTCATTGCCTGTATTGGCGGCGTGTCCGATAAGTTTCAGACGGCCTGAAGATTCAGGAGCAGCGGAAGATAAGGCAAGCGCGGCAACACCTTCGCCTAAAATCAAACCGTTTCCGCCAAAAGGCTGATACTGTTCGGTCAGCAAACCCAAGCTGTGAAAATGCAGCAAAGTCAGTTGGTTGAGGTTTTCAATACCAAACACAAAGGCTCGCTCCGCCCCGCCGCGCAAACAATTATCCGCCTGAATCAGCGCATGGGCAGATGAAGTACAGGCAGTAGCGAAACTGAAAATCTGCCGATTGCCGCTACGCCGGCGCAAATCTTCGGCAAGATAAAGCAGATTGTGTTCCTCTACCGCCCTATTACCCGCAAAATGGCGGTTTTCATATTCGGAGATGGAATAGGAACTGGAACCGATAAACACCGGCGCATCGTGCCAGCTTTCAGACGGCCAGCCTGCATTTTCGGCGGCTCGGCGCAAATGTTGTTCGGCAATATCCGCAAATTCCTTCCGCCCCAAACTGTCGCCGGCGAATGCACGAAAATAAGCAACCTGCTGCGGCTGGTTTAAAAACGTATAAGACACCGCATCAGGCCGTCTGAAATCCGTTTGCGGATTCAAGGCAGAAGTGGCCGCTGTACCGCAAACCCAACTCACGCGCCATGCTCCGCACGGATAAACGCCGCCAAATCGCGTACGCACATCATATGTTTGCGCACCATACGGTCGCCCTGTAGGCGTACTTGGAAATACTGTTGCAAGGCAACGCTGATTTGCAGCGCATCAAGCGAATCCAAACCGACCGGACTGTCATCGCCAAACAAAAGCGCATCGTCGGTGAAATCATCCATATCCACATCGTCGGCCTTATCGGCTTCTTGCACGATTAACTTTTTCAATTCCGTTTCCAGCTCGTGCTCGGCCAGTGTAAAGGTGTAAGACATTTTTAAACTCCCATTTTTATATCATGAAGCAACAGCTCGTTTTAGCGAAACTCGCTATGCTCGTTTTCAGACGGCCTGAACTTTATGCAAAATCGCCCCAAAGCGTCTGCATGGCGGCAATGGCCGCAAGTGAGGCGGTTTCGGTACGTAACACCCGTTTGCCAAACGTAACGGATTGAAAACCGGCATCAAACGCCTGTTGCTCTTCCTTCTCCGTCCAGCCACCTTCCGGGCCAACCATAAACACGACCTTACCGGACTGCGGCTGAATATCGCTCAGTTTTTGTGCGCGGTTCAAGCTCATTAACAGTTTAGTCGTTTCCTGCGGCAACTGCTGCAGAGCCTGTGCATAAGTCGTCAGTGGCAAAACCTTCGGCACAATATTGCGGCCGCTTTGTTCACACGCCGAAACGACGATTTCCTGCCAACGCGCCACCCGCTTTTCAGCGCGTTCGCCGCTCAAGCGGACGACACAGCGTTCGCTGATGGCCGGACGAATTTCTGCCACGCCCAATTCCACGCTTTTCTGCAAAGTGAAATCCATGCGCTCGGCTGCGGATACCGCCTGTACCAATGTAATGTTCAGCGGCGATTCGTTGTCCGTTGCCTCTTCACGCAGAATCCGTACGCTGGCGCGGCGTTTTTCCAAAACTTCGGGAAAAGCCGGATATGACTTGCCATTGCCGTTAAACAATACGATTTCTTCCGTGTTTTTCACTCGCAATACATTCAGATGGCGCACCACATTATCGGGTAATTCGACCACGCTGTCGGGGCTTAAGGCAAAATCAACATAAAATCGGGGCATGGTTTCCTGCTTTATTCATGTATATAATTTAAATTTAAAATTTCATGAATGAAGTTGAAACACGGCGACATGCTCCTGCCTGATTCCGATTTCATCCACTATAATTTGAAAACTTCCCGAATTTTAATCCACTGTCACGCAAAACTGCAAAAAACAAGGATACGCCGTGCTATACCGTTTACAGAAAGTCGTCCGCCACATCGCCCAAACCGAAGTCATGCCGCGTTTTCTGAACACGCCGTCACGACGCAAGAAAGACGGCTCGGTTTTGAGTGAAGCAGATTTGGCCGCACAAACCGCTTTTGCCGCCGCCCTGCCCTTATTGGAGGATTGTCCGATGTTGGGCGAGGAGATGAGCGTTCAGGAGCAAACCCGTTTGTGGAACGAATATTCAGACGGCCTGTGGATTGTCGACCCTATCGACGGCACAAACAACTTCGTCAACGGTTTGCCGCATTTTGCCGTATCCGTCGCACTGGTTAAAAACGGCCACTCTGAATTGGGCGTGATTTACAATCCGGTCAGCGGCGAATGTTTCTATGCCGAACGTGGCAAAGGCGCATTCCTCAACGGCACGCCACTGCCGCTGCGTTCCGAAAACAAAAAACTCAACGAATCCATTGCCGGCGTGGAAATCAAATACCTGCGTTCGGGCAAACTCGCCAGCCGCATGAATACCCTTGCCCCATTCGGCACAATCCGCAGCATGGGCAGCAGCACGCTCGATTGGTGCTACCTTGCCAGCGGCCGCTACGATATTTACATCCACGGCGGACAAAAGCTGTGGGACTACGCTGCCGGCGCATTGATTTTTGAAGAAGCCGGCGGCTGTCTGACCACTTTGGAAGGCGACGATTTTTGGAGCGGCGAACATGTATTTAAGCGTTCCGTCATCGCCGCATTGCAACCCGAGCTGTTTCAGCAATGGGTGAAATGGATTCGAGAAAATCAGTAAAAATACCGTTTATCTTCAAAAAATCACGATTATCTTGCAATTTATTGAAATTATTTCACTTCTTAACAGCATTTAATACTAAAAACGGTAGAATATTAATCGCTGACACAACACCGCTCTTTCATCCCTTTTGGGCGGTGCAGCAAGTAAGACGTTTTCCCGCAATGTATTGGCCATTCATACTTCTCCCTTAGTATGAATGGTTTTTTTTATCTGCAAAAACAGCTCAGGCCGTCTGAACGTTCAGACGGCCTGTTTACATTACTATTTGAAAAACTGTCCGCAACACGCCTTAAACTTTTTGCCCGAACCGCACAAACAAGGCTGTTTCATCGTCGGCAACGCAACGGTCGGATCAATAAAGTACCAACACCCGTCTATTTTCACGAACGCCGACAATTCATGATGGCACTCGGTTTGCCCGTTCTCTTCAAAATACGCCTCAAACTCGACCAAAGCATGCAGCTTGCCAAACGGCACATGACGGATAACCTTCAATCCCGACCACTGCGTCTGCTTACTCCACGACTCCAAATCCTGCTTGTCCAACAAATTCTGCTGCGCAGGGACAGTCGTGTCCACGATATAGTCGATTTCCTGCAAAACATACGCACTGTAACGCGAAAGCATCAACTCTTCCGCCGTCGAGGCCGCCGCCTCACGCACATGAAACGGTGCGCAACATTCCGTATAAACACGCCCCGACTGACAGGGGCAAAGTGTAGCCGTCATTCCTAATTACCCGAATAAATCCATTTCAAAATTATAACGCAAACCCGACTCAGGCCGTCTGAAAA
>NZ_CATNVN010000112.1:0-6058 GCF_951230505.1 uncultured Neisseria sp. | reverse complement strand
ATTTTTTACAAGCGAATGGGCCGTCTGAAGATTTTGGAAGAGGTTAAGAAAGAGTGAAATTTTAAGAGTACGATGATTGAGGAAGGGAAAATTAAAAAATGACATGCACAGGCTAGTTGAATAGCTGGGCATGTCATTTGTTAGTAGTCTGAGAATTTCAGACGGCCTTTAAACTGCAGAGGATTTTTGAGCAAATTGCTTCCATTGAGCTAAAAGCTTTTTGAGAACGTCTTGCTGCTCATGTCCATGTTGGATGGCTTCTTGCAGCCAAAAACATGCATTATTGATGTCTTTCTCTACACCCAGGCCGTGGTAATACAGACAGGCAAGATTATATTGAGCCATTGTATCCCTTTGTTTGGCTGCCGCCTCAAACCATTTTGCCGCTTGGGCATAATCGACAGGTACGCCTTGTCCGCTGTAATACATCATGCCAAGATTGGTTTGTGATTTACTGTGCCCACGTTCTGCGGATTGATGGTATAGATCCAGTGCTTCAGCGTAATTCTGTGGGCGTTTTAAGCCATAGTGCGCTGCAAATGCCAGCTTGTACAGACGTTCAGCTTCCTGACGTTGGAGGGCGATTTCTTTCGTCAGCTCATAGTTTTGCTGGTTATTCAATGCGCTGTCAGACAGAAGTTTTTGGTAAGCGACAAGATTACCTAAATCAGCCGAGCGTTGATAATATTGACGCGCGGTGTCTGTATCAACTGCTCGTCCCAATCCGTAGCGATGGATATCGCCTAAAAGACGCAATCCTTCCGGGTCATTTTGATCTGCAGCCAATTTAGCATGCTGATAGGCCTTTTGAGGGTCTCGTTCGGTGTTTTTACCCAGAAGATAGATTTCGGCAAGTGCTACATGCGCATTGCTGTCACCTTGTTCGGCAGCTTTTTCAAACCATTCCAATGCTTCAGCAGGATTTGATGCGGCTAAGAGTTCTGCAAGAGAAGTTTGCGCTGGAACAATGTCGTAATCGGCGGCAATACGCAAATGTTCGATTGCTTTTTCAGGGTTTTGTGCAACACCTTGCCCTAATTTGTATTGAAGGCCGAGTTGCCAGTGTGCCGCAATAAATCCCTGTGCAGCGGATTGCTGATAAAGTTTATGGGAATATTCCAAATCAGGAGAGCTGGAATATTGGTAATGCTGGGCTAAGAAGTATTGTGCCTGAGGATTTTGTTGTTCGGCAGCTTTCAGTGCCCATTTGACTGCTTCTTGGTCATTGCCATTGTCTGCATATAAACGCATCAGGCGCAGTTGGGCAGGAGCCAATCCTTCTTCGGCAAGCTCTTGATAGGCTGCGATGAGCTTTTCTACTTCTATTCCATTATTTTCTTGTAATTGGAGAAGATTATAGCGGGCGTATGGATGACCAGCTCTTGCAGCTTGCTTTAAATATTCAACTGCAATTGCTAAATCTTGTGCATTTTCGTGGTGTTCGATCAGGCATCCTGCCAGCTGAAATGCAGCCTCAACATGCCCGGCTTCTGCTGCTTCGCAGAGCAATGGGATGGCTCGTGCAAAGTCAGGTGGGTCTTGAGTGATTAATTTTTCTGCTAGCAGAAAAGATTCTTCATATTGTTGAGCATTCATCGGTTTGCTTTTATATTTTGTGAAGGATTAAGAATAAAATAATCGGCCGACAGGGTGCGGCCGTTATGATTTTGTAATTTTGAGGTTATTTACAAAAACAGGCAACCGTATTTGTATTTTTATACTTAGAATAATGGAATAATTTGTTTTATGCTGCATAAATACAACAGAGGCATGTGATAAAGTGGGTTGAAAAAATACTTCTGCTGTTTATTCAGTTTAAATTATTCATCGTCAGGTTTTTTACGCCACAAAACAAGTAATTTACCAATATGTTGTACCAATTGGGCACCCAGTGTTTCACACAGGGCATCACAAATTTCAATACGTTCAGCACGATCATCACCAAAAACACGGACTTTAATCAATTCGTGTGCTGTTAATGCGGCATCGGTTTCTTTGATGACTGAGTCGGTCAAGCCTTGTTGGCCAACCATAACGACAGGGTGGAGGTGATGTGCTTGGGCTTTCAAGGCCAAAATTTCTTTGGTGCTTAATTTGTTGTCGCTCATATCAATAAGTATCCAATTAAAAAGAATAATGGCTATATTGTACGCGATTTAGAACATTTACGGGGGAAATAACGTACAATGCTGATTTTAACTTAAGCATTTCAAATCAAGATGGCTGTACGCTCAAAATCTTCAAAAGCATGGCTGCATGAGCATGTCAACGATCATTATGTCCATATGGCACAAAAGGACGGATATCGTGCCAGAGCGGCTTATAAATTATTGGAAATTAATCAGAAAGATAAATTAATCAAGCCAGGTACGGTGTTGGCGGATTTGGGCAGTGCGCCGGGAAGTTGGTCACAGGTAGCGGCAAAACTGGTCGGTAAAACTGGGGCGGTGTTTGCTTTGGATATTTTACCGATGGATGAGATTGATGGTGTGTCGTTTATTCAGGGTGATTTTAGGGAAGATGCTGTTTTGGAGCAGTTTGAAGCTTTGTTGGATAATCGTCCGTTAGACCTTGTAATCTGTGATATGGCACCCAATATGTCAGGCAATGCCGTAACCGACCAGGCACGCAGTTTTTATTTGTGTGAACTGGCTTTGGATTTTGCCTCCCAGCATTTGAAAACCGGAGGCAGTTTTTTAGTGAAGGTGTTTCAAGGCGCGGGTTATCAAGAGTATGCGGCGGCTATGCGTGAAATTTTTGCCAGTGTACAAACTCGAAAGCCGGATGCTTCCCGCAATCGTTCCAGTGAGATTTACCTATTAGGTAAAAATAAACGCTGACAATGTAGGGTGGGTGCTTTAAAATTCTTTCCCTTGATTTTATTTATTTTGTAACCATGGAGCCTGTTCAGTGGGGAATACCATTAAAAACATATTAGTCTGGGTAGTGGGTGGTGCTATGCTTTTAGCAGCATTCAATGCGCTCAGCGATAAGCAGGAAGATAAACAGCAAATCGAATATTCTCAATTTATTCAGCAAGTTAATAGTGGCGAAGTATCCAATGTCAATATTGAAGGATCTGTTGTCAGCGGCTATCTGATTAAAGGTGAGCGCACCGATAAAACTGCCTTCTATACCAATGCGCCTTTGGATGACAACTTGGTTAAAACACTGTTGGACAACAAAGTACGCGTCAAAGTGACTCCGGAAGAAAAACCAAGCATGCTGGCCAGTCTGTTTTACAGTCTGCTGCCTGTTTTGTTGTTGATCGGTGCATGGTTCTACTTCATGCGCATGCAAAGCGGCGGTGGAGGTAAAGGCGGCGCATTCTCTTTTGGCAAGAGTCGTGCACGTTTGTTGGACAAAGATTCCAATAAAGTTACTTTTGCCGATGTTGCCGGTTGTGATGAGGCAAAAGAAGAAGTACAAGAAATCGTGGATTACCTGAAATCGCCTAACCGCTATCAAAGCCTGGGTGGTCGTGTACCGCGCGGTATTTTGCTGGCCGGTAGCCCTGGTACGGGTAAAACATTGCTGGCTAAAGCGATTGCTGGTGAGGCCGGTGTGCCATTCTTCAGTATTTCAGGTTCTGACTTCGTAGAAATGTTTGTCGGTGTCGGTGCGAGCCGTGTCCGCGATATGTTCGAGCAGGCTAAGAAAAATGCGCCATGTATCATCTTTATCGATGAAATTGATGCAGTCGGCCGTCAGCGCGGTGCCGGTTTGGGCGGTGGCAATGATGAGCGTGAGCAAACATTAAACCAATTGTTGGTTGAAATGGATGGTTTTGAAAGTAACCAAACCGTTATTGTGATCGCAGCAACCAACCGTCCTGATGTACTTGACCCAGCGTTGCAGCGTCCGGGCCGTTTTGACCGTCAAGTCGTTGTTCCATTGCCTGATATCCGTGGCCGTGAGCAAATCTTGAAAGTACACGCTAAAAAAGTACCTTTGGATGCATCCGTAGATTTGACTTCTTTAGCACGCGGTACCCCTGGTTTTTCAGGTGCGGATTTGGCAAACTTGGTCAATGAAGCTGCTTTGTTTGCCGGTCGTCGTAATAAAGTTAAAGTCGATCAAAGCGACTTTGAAGATGCGAAAGACAAAATCTACATGGGTCCGGAGCGTCGCAGCATGGTGATGCACGAAGATGAAAAACGTGCGACAGCCTATCATGAGGCCGGTCATGCAATCGTAGCGGAAAGCCTGCCGTTTACCGATCCGGTTCACAAAGTAACGATTATGCCTCGTGGCCGTGCATTGGGTTTGACTTGGCAACTGCCTGAGCGTGACCGCATCAGTATGTACAAAGACCAAATGCTGAGCCAGCTCTCAATCTTGTTTGGTGGCCGTATTGCTGAAGATATTTTTATTGGCCGTATTTCTACCGGCGCATCTAACGACTTCGAGCGTGCAACTCAAATGGCACGCGAGATGGTAACGCGTTATGGTATGAGCGACAAAATGGGTGTGATGGTTTATGCTGAGAACGAAGGTGAAGTATTCTTGGGTCGCAGCGTAACCCGTTCTCAAAATATTTCCGAGAAAACCCAACAAGATATCGATGCGGAAATCCGCCGTATTTTGGATGAGCAATACCAAGTGGCTTACAAAATCTTGGATGAAAATCGCGATAAGATGGAAACCATGTGCAAGGCACTGATGGATTGGGAAACCATCGATCGAGACCAAGTTTTGGAAATTATGGCAGGTAAACAGCCTAGTCCGCCTAAGGATTACAGCCACAATGTCCGCGATGACAAAGTAGAAGAGCCTGAAGCACCTGTTGCTGAAGCTGCTGAACCTGTTGAGCAAAATGAGGTTCAGAATACTGAGCCAGCAGAAGCAGACAAAACAGATAAATCTGTATAAGGTTTGAAACAGAAAACGGTAGCTTTTAAGCTACCGTTTTTATTTTGAAGATAAGCTAAAGGTCTCAGGCCGTCTGAAAATTTTCAGACGGCCTAATTTTATTTGGTTAATTACAAAACAGCCAAAGCCGCTTCGTAGTCAGGCTCATTTGCAATTTCAGAAACCAACTCAGCGTGGAGAACTTGGTTTTGCTCGTTCAAAACCACCACTGTGCGGGCAGTCAGGCCGCGTAATGGGCTTTCTGTCAGTGTAACACCGTAATCGTTAGAAAAGCTGCTGCGGAATGTAGAAAGTGTCACTACATTTTCCAAACCTTCTGCACCACAGAAACGGGCTTGTGCAAACGGTAAATCGGCAGAAATGCACAAGACTACGGTATTGTTCAAAGACGAGGCACGTTTGTTGAAAGTGCGGACGGACTGGGCGCATACGCCGGTGTCAATGCTAGGGAAAATATTCAGCACTTTGCGTTTGCCTGCAAAGTCAGCCAATGATTTCTCAGATAGGTCTGCTGCTACCAATGTGAAATCAGGTGCAACTTGGCCGATGGCAGGCAAATTGCCGTTTGTAGAAATAGGAGAGCCTTGGAAAGTAACTTGAGCCATGATTCAGTCCTTGTGTCAGGGAAAAATAGGATGGTCTGGGGTTTAGTAATGACGGCGACGGAAATAGAACATGCCTTCGCTATCAATTTCTAAAATATAGCGGCCGTTTTGTACAGCGGCATAACCGCTTTTTCCTTCAGTATAAGGTTGCAAAGCAGCGTGAGAAATCAGATAGTCGGTCAGTTTGCTACCGTCTTGGGCAATATTGTCTACCATTTTTGCAAAGACAGTGTGACAGATGCCGTTGGCTGACCAGCCGACTGAAACACCTTTTTCATTTTTCTCCATACATTGGCCGCTGATGACTTCTAAGTCGGTAGGGTGCTTGCCAATCAGATTGATGACGCCGCCCTCTATGCCGTTAATCGGATAGGTGCGTTGTTTCTTACCTTCTTTGGTTTCGCCTTCTTGAGCTGTACTCAAATCCAAACCAGCTATGGCTTGTTCATCGATGTATTTGACTTTAAAGGTAGGTTTGGGGGCCTTGCCTGAAGCAGCATCATTGGCCGCAGCATCTTCAGATTTGCCGCCGCAGGCAGCCAATGAAAGGCTGAGCAAGATAAGGGGGAAGGTTTTTTTCA
>NZ_CATNVN010000111.1:0-6153 GCF_951230505.1 uncultured Neisseria sp. | reverse complement strand
CCCACCAAAACCACTTCGCCGCCAAACGGCGTTTCCCGGTTTAACTGCGTGATCAATTCACGTTCTGCCGCCCCGATATTGTTTTGAGCCGCAAAAATACTGAAACGGCTGTCGAATAACTTTTCCCAAAAATAACGGCGTCGTTCGACATGATGAATCGTCTGTTTAACCTTTTCACGCCATTGCCCGGCAATACTCGCCATCGTGCCCGTATGCAGCGGAATCAATGTTTCAATAATTTGCCGCCATTTCCGCGCCAATACAGGCGCAGTACCGCCGCTGGATATGGCTATCTTCAACGACCCCCTATCCACCACGGCAGGCACAATAAACGAACACAAATCTGCCGTATCCACCGTATTGCACAATTTCGCCCGTCGTTCCGCTGCTTCAAAAACACGGCGGTTAAACATGCCATTATCCGTCGCCGCAATAACGAAATACACCTCGTCCAGCATGGCTTCTTCAAACAAGCCGCCCAGCCAAACTATTTTCCCTTCATCCGCCCATTGCTGAAACTGAGGATTCAAAGTTTCCGCAACAACGCGCACGCGCGCTCCGGCAGACAACAGGCTTTCCGCCTTGCGCTCGGCAACCTTGCCCGCACCTGCCAGTAAAATAGGGCGGTTTTTCAAATCGGCAAACAAAGGATAATGGCTCATGGTTGTGTTCTTGCTTTATCAATGATTGTCCGCCGATATTAAAGGCTGTCTGAAAAAATAGGAAAGAATGGTTTCTGATTTTCTTATGGTGTTTGGTTATATGCCTGCAAAAACCGTCTTTTGAATAACAAAACATTCAGACAGCATTTTTGAATTTCAATCACAAACCGAATTATTTTAGATATTTGCTATCAAACGGGGAACTTATTTTCTGCTCTTCCTACTAAAAAGTCTTAACAATTATTCATATCAACAACTTAAGTGATATTAATTTGTTAAGGCAATTTCAAAATATAATATTTAGAAGCGAATATACAGCATGATAACTGAAGCAAAAACAGCCTCTTTACCGACTATTCTCTTTAACAAGGCAGCCTATACCAACGGCGATGATGTTATTCTGAACATCTCCAATGCGACAGACAAAATCACCTCTGTCACCGTCAGCCATTTGGGTACGGAAATCCAAAAATTGGATCATCTGAACTCAACCTCCGTCAAACTCTCTTCCAATATTTTTTCACCCAATTCAGGCTACGTCGTCAAAGTAGAAACCGTTGACAACACCGGCAACCACACCAGCAAAACACTGGGATTGTCTGTCGAAGACGACTGGACCGTTTTCCCCCGCTATGGCGTAGTGGCGGGATCTAACGATAATTCGGCAGAACAAAACAACTCCATGACCAATGACCAGCTCGAAGGCTATCAAAACAATATCGATCAGCTGGCACAAATGCACATCAACAATTATTTCTTCTATGATGTGTACGACACAACCTCCAATCCATTTCCAAACGTAAACAGCTTCAAGCAAGAATGGGCGACTTGGGCTGTCAGAAACGGCCAACCAAACCCTCCCCAAATCGATACCCTGCTGATTAAAAACCTCGTGAACAAAATTCATGACAAAGGCGGCAGTGCCATGCTCTACAATATGCTTAACGCCGCCTCCAATGACGAACTCGATAACTCGACCATCAAAGACATTTTAAATAATGCCAAACTCTACAACGCCCAAGAGCATTCTAACTTCGGCAGAGCCGGTGCAGAGACCAAAACATCCGTACAACAATTCGTCGATCCTGCCGACAAAAGCTGGCAAAACTATATCGTCAACACCATGATCAAAGCCCTGAAAATAGGCGGCTTTGACGGCTGGCAGGCCGATACCATGGGTGATAACCTTGTTTACAAAATACAAAATGGCCAAAAGACTGAAAACTTCAGAATGTCTGACGGTTATGACGATTTGTCAGCCGCGGCTGCGGAAAAACTACACGATTACGGTCAAACTTATATGATCAACGACATCAGCACAGGCAGGGCCGATGTCTTATCCACCACCGGCATGGATGTTCCTTACTCAGAAATCTGGCCGCGCGATTTTAAAGATATAGCCGGAAATACCCATTATGAAAACCACAACTATGCCGAGCTTAAACGCTTGGTAGGCCGTCTGTACGATTACAATCGCGTTTCCCCGATTATTGCCGCCTATACTCAAAAAGATACCCACCCGGAAGATCATTCTTCCGAACTCAATCCGGACAACGAATTGCTGGTCGATGCCGTTATCGCAGCGAGTGGCGGCTACCACATGACTGTTGCCGCATTAAACAACCTCCCGGATAAAAACGCACATGGTTTTGGTATTTTGCAAGATCCATACTATCCTGCTCAAACGCTCATAACCAACGAAACCCTGGCCAAATCAGAATTCAACTATCAACAATTCATTACCGCCTATGAGGAGCTGCTTCGCGGCGAAGGCTTGGTTGAACTCAAAGACAGTCATGCCTTCATCGTAGCATCTGACGGCTACTATATGACTTCCACCTCAGGCGAAGGAGGCAAAGTTTATACATGGACAAAAGCCACCGCAGACGGCGGCCGAGTTGTCCAATTAATCAATCTCGCAGGCCTCGACAAAGACACTAATTGGAACAGCTCCAACCACCACACGCTGAAACTCGACAACCCTAAAGTCAGAATCCCGTTTGATATGGAAATCAGCGCAGAACAGGCCGAGCAAGCCATCGTACAACTGGCTTCCCCCGACTCAGATGATATATCCATGCACACATTGGAATCTTCCGTCATCTATGAAAACGGCAAACCGGTGGCACTGGAAGTCACCGTACCAAGCCTGGATGTCTGGGATATGCTTTATGTCAGCAATTTAGGGCAGGCAAGCGTCAGCCAAACCTTTGCCGACGACAAAACCACATTCAACGGCACCCACACCGACGACCATATCAAAGGTACTGAAAGCGAAGACATCATCTACGGCAACCGGGGCAATGATGAGATTCACGGCGGCAGCGGCAATGACAAATTGTCCGGTGGCACCGGCGGCGACGTCATCAACGGCGATGCCGGCAGCGATATTCTCTACGGAGGCGGTGGCAATGACCATCTGAACGGCGGTTTAGACAATGACACGCTGTATGGCGGCGCCGGTAACGATACTATGTTGGGCGAAGCAGGTAACGACATCCTTCACGGCGGCGCAGGCAACGACACACTGTTCGGCGGCTTAGGAGACAATATATTACGCGGCGAAGCCGGTAACGATACCTATGTATTCAATCGCGGCGAAGGTCATGACACCATTTTCGACCATCACGGCACAAACGCCATCCAATTCGGCGCAGGCGTCTCCCTCTCGGATCTGTCACTCGAAACAGTCAACGAAAAGGACGGCACGACTTGGAACATCACCATTCGTGGCGAAAACAATTACAATGACCTCATCACCATCGACCACCAATATACTGACATCCATACCGACGCCCAAGGTAAAAAAATTCTCTCAGTCAGCGAATTCCGCTTTGACGAAGGTACGTTCAACATTGACCAGTTAATGCATATTTTAGGTTAACCATTAAAATATCGAGCATCCCAAAGCCGGACTTTCAAAAAGAGTCCGGCTTTTCTTACCCACAACGCCACTTCCATTTTTCAGACGGCCTTTGCCTGCGTATAATATCGTTTTGTCTACAATTTGAAATCCTAACCAATGACCGAATCCATCCGCCTGCCCGCTTCCACACTCAAGCCCTCCACCGTTGCCCTGCCCGGCTCCAAAAGCATCAGCAACCGCACGCTACTCTTGGCGGCACTCTCCGACAACGTTTGCGAAATCCATTCTTTGCTCAAATCCGACGATACCGACCGAATGCTTGAAGCACTCGACAAACTCGGCGTGCAAATTGAATCTTTACCTGAAGGCCGTCTGAAAGTTCATGGCACCGGCGGCCGCTTTCCCAACCAAACCGCCGATTTGTTTTTAGGCAACGCCGGTACGGCATTCCGCCCCTTGACTGCCGCGCTTGCCGTTTTGGGTGGCGACTATCATCTTCATGGTGTGCCGCGTATGCACGAACGCCCTATTGGCGATTTGGTGGACGCATTGCGCATTGCAGGCGCGGACGTACAATATCTGGGCAATGAAAACTATCCTCCGCTTCAGATCGGCAAACGCCAAGACAACGGCGAGCGCGTTATTCCGATTAAAGGCAATGTTTCCAGCCAATTCCTGACCGCCCTGCTGATGGCTTTGCCCCTGACCGGACAAGCATTTGAAATCCACATGGTAGGCGAGTTGATTTCCAAACCTTATATCGACATCACGCTCAAGCTGATGGCGCAGTTCGGTGTGGACATCATCAATGAAGACTACCGTGTATTTAACATCCCGGCCGGTGCCAAATATCATGCGCCCGAACATTTATATGTAGAAGGCGATGCATCCAGCGCGTCTTATTTCTTGGGCGCAGGCCTAATTACCGGCACACCCATCCGCGTAACCGGTATCGGCGCACACAGCATCCAAGGCGACGTTGCCTTTGCGCGTGAATTGGAGAAAATCGGTGCGGATGTGATTTGGGGCGAAAATTTTGTTGAAATTTCCCGTCCTGCCGAACGCAAGATTCAGGCTTTTGATTTGGATGCCAACCATATTCCAGACGCGGCCATGACTCTGGCTATTATCGCACTGGCCACCAAACAACCCTGCACCCTGCGCAATATCGGCTCATGGCGCGTCAAAGAAACCGACCGTATCGCCGCCATGGCAACCGAGCTGCGCAAACTGGGTGCAGAAGTCGTTGAAGAAGCCGAAGCCATTCATATTACGCCGCCCGAAACACTTATCCCCGATGCCGTCATCGATACTTACGACGACCACCGCATGGCCATGTGTTTCTCGCTGGCTTCGCTTTTGGGCGTCCCCGTCATCATCAACGACCCGAGATGCACGCATAAAACTTTCCCCGACTATTTCCAAGTTTTTGCATCATTGACCAACTAATTGATTATTCAAATTTTCAGACGGCCTGTTGTATACAAAAAACACAGACCGTCTGAAAAATAAAAATAAAACTATACTTTTTCTTAATTTATGCGATAATAGCTAAATAAATTCTTAGCAATTCATATTTCCTTTCGGAGAGAAAACATGTCAGACGAAAAAAGCAAAGCCTTAGCCGCTGCCCTTGCCCAAATCGAAAAAAACTTCGGCAAAGGCTCCATCATGAAAATGGACGGCAGCCAACAGGAAGAAAACCTTGATGTTATTTCCACCGGCTCCCTCGGCGTGGACTTGGCGCTCGGCGTTGGCGGTTTGCCCCGCGGCCGCGTGGTTGAAATTTTCGGCCCGGAATCCTCCGGTAAAACCACACTTTGTCTCGAAGCCATTGCCCAATGCCAAAAAAATGGCGGCATCTGCGCATTCATCGATGCCGAGCATGCTTTTGACCCGATTTACGCCCGCAAACTCGGCGTAAAAGTCGAAGAACTCTATCTCTCCCAACCGGATACCGGCGAACAGGCATTGGAAATCTGCGATACATTGGTACGCTCAGGAGGTATCGATATGGTCGTTGTCGACTCCGTAGCGGCACTTGTGCCTAAAGCCGAGATCGAAGGCGAAATGGGCGACAGCCACGTCGGCCTGCAAGCCCGCCTGATGAGCCAAGCCCTGCGCAAACTGACCGGCCACATCAAACGCACCAATACATTGGTTGTTTTCATTAACCAAATCCGTATGAAAATCGGCGTGATGTTCGGCAGCCCTGAAACCACGACCGGCGGTAACGCGCTCAAATTCTATGCCTCCGTCCGCCTCGACATCCGCCGTACCGGTCAGATTAAAAAAGGCGATGACGTCATTGGTAATGAAACCAAAGTCAAAGTCATCAAAAACAAAGTTGCGCCTCCATTCCGTCAAGCCGAATTCGATATTCTTTACGGCGAAGGCATAAGCTGGGAAGGCGAATTGATCGACTTGGGCGTCAAACATGACATCGTTGAGAAATCCGGTGCATGGTACAGCTACAACGGCGCAAAAATCGGCCAAGGTAAAGACAATGTACGCGTTTGGCTGAAAGAAAACCCTGATATTGCCAACGAAATCGATGCCAAAATCCGTGCGGCAGTCGGTATCAATGTCGATATTACCGAAGGCAAATTGGACGATACCGACGGC
>NZ_CATNVN010000110.1:0-6192 GCF_951230505.1 uncultured Neisseria sp. | reverse complement strand
ACGGCAACACCGGCTTTTTCAGCGCTGATGAGTTTGCCGTTAGGTGCACGACCGGCAGCCACCAGTACGGCATCGTAACGTTGTGGTTCTTTAGGTGCATTTGCACCTTCGAAGGTAACGTAAACGCCGTCTTCTTTAGGCTCGACAGCAACGGTTTTGGTGTTGATCATGATGTTGTCAAAACGGTATTCGTTTTGTTTTTGCCATACTTTCACCAAATCGCGGTCTGCACCTTGCATCAGGCCGTCCATCATTTCAACGACGTCAAGGCGAGCACCTAGCGTACTGTAAACTGTACCCATTTCGAGGCCGATGATACCACCGCCGATGATCAGCAGTTTGCCCGGTACTTCTTTCAGAGCCAGTGCACCGCTGGAATCGATGATGCGTGGATCTTCAGGAATGAAAGGCAGTTTAGTTACGCGGCTACCTGCTGCAATGATACAGTTTTTAAAGGCAACGATTTTTTTCTCGCCGGTAGGGGTCGCTTGCTCGTACACGTCGCCGGTGGTTAGCGACACTTCCAAGTGGTGCGGATCTAAGAATTGGCCGTCGCCTTGGATAACGTCTACTTTACGGCCTTTGGCCATACCTGCCAAGCCGGTAGTCAGACGGGAAACTACGCCGTCTTTGTAGGCACGAAGCATGTCGATGTCGAGTTCTGGCTCTGGGTATTTGATACCGTTGGCAGCCAAGTGACGTACTTCATCGATAACGGCAGCGTTGTGCAACAAGGCTTTGGAAGGGATACAGCCGACGTTCAAGCAAACGCCGCCCAAGGTTTTGTAACGCTCGACGATGGCAACTTTCAAGCCTTCATCGGCAGCGGCAAATGCAGCAGAATAACCGCCGGGGCCGCCACCCAATACGACCACATCGTATTCGGCATCGGCAGAACCGCCAAATTGTGCAGCTTGAGGAGCAGCAGCTTTAGGGGCTTCTTGTGCAGGAGCAGCTGGTGCTTCAGCTTTAGGAGCGGCAGCCGCACCTTCGGCTTCAACGACTGCAATCAAGCCACCTTCGGAGATTTTATCGCCGACTTTAACTTTAACTTCTTTGACCACGCCCGCAACTTCGGCAGGTACGTCCATAGTAGCTTTATCGGTTTCCAAAGTAATCAGGGTATCGTCCACGGCAATGGTGTCGCCTACATTTACTTCAACCGCAATAATATCTACATTTTCGTGACCGCCAATGTCGGGCACTTTTAATTCAACTAAGCTCATGTCTAATCTTTCTGAATGATGTTCGGACTTCTTTTTTTCAGACGGCCTGAGTAAAAAGGCCGTCTGAAAATGCTCGGATTACAGAGTAATACGGCGGAAGTCTTTCAACAGGTTAGCCAGGAATACGGTAAAGCGCATACCGGCGGCACCGTCGATGACACGGTGGTCAAAGGACAGGCTCAACGGGCACATCAGGCGAGGAGCGAATTCTTTGCCGTTCCAAACCGGTTTGATTTGAGATTTGCACACGCCCAAGATGGCAACTTCAGGAGCATTCACGATTGGCGTGAAGCCTGTACCGCCGATACCGCCCAAGCTGGAAATGGTAAAGCATGCGCCTTGCATTTCTTGTGGTTTGAGCTTGCCTTCGCGGGCTTTTTTAGACAATTCGGTTAGCTCTTGGCTGATTTGTTTCAAGCCTTTTTGATCCACGTCTTTGATTACTGGAACAACCAAGCCGTTTGGCGTGTCTGCTGCGAAACCGATGTTGAAGTAGTTTTTCAGCACCAAGTTGTCGCCATCCAAAGAGGCGTTGAATTCAGGGAAGGCTTTCAGTGCAGCAACAGAGGCTTTAATGATGAAGGCCAATGGAGACAGTTTCACGCCTTCGCGTTCCCATTCTTTGTTCAGCTGTTTGCGGAATTCTTCCAATTCGGTCATATCCGCTTCCTCGTGTACGGTAACGTGAGGAATCACAACCCAGTTGCGAGACAGGTTTTGACCGGAGATTTTCTTAATGCGAGACAGTTCTTTAACTTCGACGCTGCCGAATTTAGAGAAGTCAACTTTAGGCCATGGCAACAAGTCCAGACCACCGCCCAAAGAGGCAGCGGCAGGTTTGCCTGCACCGCTTTGCATAACGGATTTAACGAAGGCTTTAACGTCTTCGCCCATGATACGGCCTTTCAGACCGGTACCTTTGACTTGACCCAAGTCCACGCCCAATTCACGCGCCAGTTTACGTGCGGAAGGACCTGCATGGGCTTTGGCAAAAGCAGCTTCGTCAATTTTGGCAGCTGCAGGTGCAGCTGGAGCAGGCGTAGCGGCTGGTGCGGGAGCAGCAGGAGCCGGAGCAGCGGCTGGTGCAGGTGCGGCAGCTTGAGCGGCAGGAGCAGGAGCAGCTGCGGCGGAACCGGCGGTTTCTACTTCGATAATGGCAGAACCTTCAGATACTTTGTCGCCAACTTTTACAAATACGGCTTTAACAACACCGGCTTCTGTACATGGTACGTCCATAGTGGCTTTGTCGGTTTCCAGAGTAATCAGAGTGTCGTCAACGGCAACAGTGTCGCCAACTTTAATTTCAACGGCAATAATGTCTACATCTGTATGACCGCCAATATCCGGTACAACAACTTTTACAGTTGCCCCGCCTGCAGGGGCTGCGGCAGGAGCGGAAGCGGGAGCTGCAGGAGCTTCAGCTGCAGGAGCCGGGGCTGCATCGGCAGCGGCGGCATCGGTTTCAACGGTCAGAATAACGCCGCCTTCAGAGATTTTATCGCCAACTTTAACTTTAACTTCTTTCACGACACCGGCTGCATCGGCAGGTACGTCCATAGTGGCTTTGTCGGTTTCTAAAGTAATCAGGGTGTCGTCAACGGCAATGGTGTCGCCTGCTTTAACTTCTACAGCGATGATGTCGACGTTTTCATGACCGCCGATATCAGGGACTTTGATTTCTACGATACTCATTTGAGTTCCTTTAATATTTTCAGTTTGATGCCGTCTGAAAACTGTTTCACACGGCATCGGTACAGTTTGTCTGTTCAAACCATTCAAACATTTGGTTTTCAGACGGCCTAATGTTAACAGGCCGTCTGAAACATCAATTAGCGTTTCCAGCTAGGAGCTGCATCGGCTTTAATACCATATTTTTCAATGGCTTGTTGAACGGTTTCTTTGCTGACTTTGCCCTGTTCGGCCAGAGCGCTCAATGCAGCAACGGCAACGTTGTAGCGGTCAACTTCGAAGAAGCTGCGCAGGTTGGCACGGCTGTCGGAACGACCGAAGCCATCGGTACCCAAGACGTGGTAGTCGTTAGGGATGTAGGCACGGATACGGTCAGCATAGCTGCGGATGTAGTCGGTAGCGGCAATAACCGGACCGTCATGACCTTGCAGTTGAGAAGTAACAAACGGTACTTTTGCAGTTTCCAATGGGTTCAGACGATTGAAGCGTTCCACTTCGATGGCATCGCGGTGCAGCTGGTTGAATGATGGGCAAGACCAGATGTCTGCTTCTACGTCGAAGTCGGCTTTCAACAATTCGGCACCGGCAATTACTTCTTGCAGGATGGTACCGGAACCCATCAATTGGACTTTTTTATCGCCTTTGCCGCCGGCTTTCAGTAAGTACATACCTTTCAGGATGTCATGTTCTACACCTTCAGGCATGTCCGGATGGGTGTAGTTTTCATTCATCAGGGTGATGTAGTAGAACACGTCTTCGTGGTTAACATACATGCGGCGCAAGCCATCGTGTACGATAACGGCTACTTCATATTGGAATGTCGGATCGTAAGTTACACAGTTTGGAATCAAGTCTGCTTGAATGTGGCTGTGACCGTCTTCGTGTTGCAAACCTTCGCCATTCAGTGTTGTACGGCCGGCTGTACCACCCAGCAGGAAACCGCGTGCATGCATATCGCCTGCTGCCCATGCCAAGTCGCCAACGCGTTGGAAACCGAACATAGAGTAGTAGATGTAGAAAGGAATCATGGCAAAGTCGTTGTTTGCGTAGCTGGTCGCGGCAGCAATCCAGTCAGCCATAGCACCTGGTTCGTTAATACCTTCTTGCAAGATTTGACCGTCAACAGATTCTTTATAGAACATCAGTTGGTCTTTATCTTGAGGAGTGTATTGTTGGCCTTTAGGGTTCCAAATACCGTATTGACGGAACATACCTTCCATACCAAACGTGCGGCTTTCATCTGGAACGATAGGCACCACGCGTTTGCCGATTTTTTTGTCTTTCAGCAAAGTAGACAGGATGCGGACGAAAGCCATGGTGGTTGAGAATTCACGGTCACCGCTGGATTTCAGTTGAGTCTCAAATGCTGACAGTTCAGGCACTTCCAGAACTTCTTGGGTAGGTTTGCGTTGAGGCAGGTAGCCACCCAAAGATTCGCGACGTGCGTGCAGGTATTTGTATTCTTCGCTGTCAGGAGCAAAAGTCAGGTAAGGCAGGTCGCCGCTGTCGATTTGCTCGTCAGTTACAGGAATGTCAAAGCGGTCACGGAATTGTTTCAGAGACGCTTTGTCCATTTTTTTGGCTTGGTGGGCAACGTTTTGACCTTCGCCGGATGCACCCATACCGTAACCTTTAATGGTTTTCGCCAAGATTACAGTAGGTTTGCCGTCGGCGTGGTTCACTGCGCGGTCGTAAGCGTTGTACACTTTTTGAGGGTCATGGCCACCACGGTTCAATGCCCAAATTTGTTCATCAGTCATATCGGCGACCAATGCTTTCAGTTCAGGCGTATTGAAGAAGTGTTCGCGAACGTATGCACCGTCTTTGGATTTGTAAGTTTGGTAGTCACCGTCCAAGCACTCTTCCATACGTTTACGCAGGATGCCATCTTTGTCTTTTGCCAAGAGGCGGTCCCAACGACGACCCCAGATGACTTTCACAACATTCCAGCCTGCGCCGGCAAAGTTGCCTTCCAGCTCCTGAATGATTTTGCCGTTACCGCGTACTGGGCCGTCCAAACGTTGCAGGTTACAGTTGATGACGAATACCAAGTTGTCCAAGCCTTCGCGTGAAGCCAGAGCAATAGCACCTTGGCTTTCAGGTTCGTCCATTTCGCCGTCGCCACAGAATACCCATACTTTACGGCCTTTGGTTTTAGCCAGGCCGCGAGATTCCAAGTATTTCAGGAAACGGGCTTGGTAAATCGCCATCAATGGGCCAAGACCCATAGATACGGTTGGGAATTGCCAGAAGTCAGGCAACAGGTGAGGGTGAGGATAGGAAGGCAGACCATGACCGGCAACTTCTTGACGGAAGTTGTTCAATTGGTCTTCAGTCAGACGGCCTTCAACGAAAGCGCGTGCGTAGATGCCAGGGGCAACGTGGCCTTGGAAGAATACCAAATCGCCTTCTTCGCCTTCGCCTTTGGCTTTCCAGAAGTGGTTGAAGCCGACTTCGTACATGGTCGCAGCAGATTGGAAAGATGCAATGTGTCCACCCAATTCCAAATCTTTTTTACCCGCGCGCAATACGATAGCTGCGGCATTCCAACGTACGAAAGCACGAATACGGTGCTCGATGTTTTGGTCGCCGGGAATGCCTTTTTCGTTTTCAACGGAAACAGTGTTCAAATATGGAGTAGTGGTGCCATGAGGCATGCGGATGCCTTTGTCACGGCTGTATTTGACCAAACTTTCCAGCAGGTATTGGGCGCGTTCGCTGCCTTCATATTCTAAAACAGAGCTTAACGCGTCTAACCATTCTTTGGTTTCAATTGGGTCAACATCGTGTAATTGGGTGGACATAATATCTATCCTTGTGTTGAGTGTTTTTCAATGACGGAGTAGTACCCCGATATTTTCGTTTGTGAACAAATACGGCTTATAAACGAAAATTCCAAGAGTCAAATTCGAAAAAATTTTAATTATTTAAATATTTTCAATACGTTATATGAAGCAATGAAAATTCTAAAAAATTAAAATTTTTTGCAAACTGGCTAACCTGCAAATGCTATCAGTAATTAGGCAAACTGGCAAATCGCGCTGTTGATATTAATAGGAGGGTAGAGGTTGAATTGATGATTTTTAAAAGTGCCCTTTATGATGGTTTTAAAATTAGAATATTAAACAGACACGGTAAAAGTCTCTGTTGTTTGGATGAAAAAATTCGAATACGAAAATTAATTTTCAAAATTTGTCTAAAATCGAAAATTAAATTTAAACTTTAAGTTTGAAAAAGAAAATTCAGACCGTGTTATTTTTCAAACTTAAAGTTTAAA
>NZ_CATNVN010000109.1:0-6203 GCF_951230505.1 uncultured Neisseria sp. | reverse complement strand
AAATTGGTTGCTACCTTCGTATTTTAAGGGAAGGTATTTTTTTTGTTTCATTACACGTTTGGCATACATGTCGCGAAAAAAGAGTTTAGGGTCTCGTAAGAGCTTCCGAAATTTTTTATTGTTCATTTTTTTGACCTTTTATTTTTATTTGGTTTTGAAGTAATTTTCCAGCATTTGAATCAGTTTGTCCTGGTAGTTTTCAATCTGTTGCTGGCTGTGAAAATCGTTGGCACAAAAAGAGTGTGGCTGCTGCCCAATTTTTTTATTTTCCAAGAGCTTGATATATTGGGTAGGCGCTTTGTTGGAGCGGCTATTAAAATAATAACATATTTCATTACCTACTGTGGATTGCATGTTTAAAAAAACATCTACATAAGGGACGAGGAAGGTGGCAAAATTCAGATCGTGGTTGGAAAAATAGTTGGATAAAAAGGCTTTAATCTCAGTACGGTAGGTAGTGTCACCAAACAAATTCACAGCTGTTTTTAAACAGAAGAATATAAGCGGACAGTCAATATGGTAATTGTAATAGTATAATACAGTTTTTGAAGCAGAATGAGTTGGCGTATCGGTTTCTTTTTTGGACATTTGTTTTAGGCTTTTGTCTGTAATAAAAAGAGAAGCAATTCCGTTGGTGTGAAAGGTTCCTTCGGTAAGGGGGAGAACAGTAAATATATTGTCGTTAAAATAGATGAAGTATTCATTTAGATTGGGAATGTTGTGCAGGTGTGCTTAGATTACATGAGAATTGAAGGTGGGTAGGTATTACGGGTCAATGATTTGACCGTGATCTATTATGCTGACGTTGGGATAGTTGACGGAATTGAGCTGGTCAGACTGTTTTCGATAACAATAAGTTTGTCATGCTCTGTTGCACGCTGTTCAGCGTTGCGGACAGAGCATCTTTTGTTGAGATAGTCGCGGAAGAATACACCTGGTTGTCGAATCAGTTTTTTAAGTTTTCTCATGACGGTATTCGCTGTAATGTGATGTTTTTGATACTTATGTCAGGTTTTCAGACGGCCTAATATTTCATCAGGTGTTATAATGGTCGTGCTTAATTAAAAGTATAGTGAGATTTAATCAATGTTGAAAGCAGAATGTCTTACCCGCAGGGGCATGTTATTGTTGTGTGTCAGTCTGTTGGCTGCATGCTCTTCTCTTCCTACTTCCGGCCCAAGTACACGAAATGTTGTTGCTTTGGGGCAACAGCCGGCTACAGCCGAAGTGCCGGAGGTGGAATTGATTGATGTGAATGGTGCGGTGGCTCAGTCACTATATCAAGCGCAAGTTAATCAGTCATTTGCTCAGTTGGGCGATGGTACATCATCAATAGGGGCTATCAATATAGGCGATGTGCTGGACATTACGATTTGGGAAGCTCCTCCGGCTGTGTTGTTCGGCGGGGCTTTGTCGTCTACCGGTTCGGGTAATGCGCAGCAAACGAAGCTGCCTGAACAGATGGTCAGCTCTTCAGGTACGATTTCTGTGCCGTTTATCGGCGATGTGTCTGTCCTTGGTAAAACACCGGTTCAGGTGCAAAACATTATTAAAGGCCGTCTGAAAAAAATGGCGAACCAGCCGCAGGTAATGGTGCGCATGGTTCAAAACAATGCGGCGAATGTATCGGTTATCCGCGCGGGTAACAGTGTGCGTATGCCTTTGACGGCTGCAGGCGAGCGTGTGTTGGATGCGGTGGCTGCCGTGGGCGGTTCGACTGCGAATGTTCAGGATACGAACGTACAGCTGACACGTGGCAATGTTGTCAGAACGATTGCTTTGGAAGACTTGGTGGCGCATCCGCGTCAAAATATTTTGTTGCGCCGCGGTGATGTAGTCACAATGATTACTAATCCAAGCACGTTTACGTCTATGGGTGCGGTCGGTCATACGCAGCAGATTGGTTTCTCTGTGAAGGGCTTATCTTTGGCTGAGGCTGTGGGACGTATGGGCGGTCTGCAGGATTATAGTGCAGATGCGCGCGGCGTATTTGTATTCCGTTATGCGCCTTTGTCCGAGCTGCCTCCTGAGAAACAATCTAAATGGGTTGAAAAGGGTTATGGCGATCGTGCGGAGATTCCTGTGGTCTACCGTTTGAACCTGGCAGATGCGAATTCTATGTTTTGGATGCAGCGTTTCCCTGTGAAGGATAAGGACGTGGTGTATGTATCGAATGCACCGATGGCCGAAGTACGCAAGTTCTTGTCATTTGTGTTCTCGCCTGTGGTTAGCGGTGCGAACAGTATTAATAATTTAGTGAACTGATGGGGAAAATAATGTCTGAGCAAGTTTCTGCAAATGTGGATGTGAAACCGGAACAACCGGCTCCCGAAAAGAAAAAGGCCAAAAAGTCTTGGTTGCGTAAGATTAATCCGTTGCTTTGGGTAACGGTTATCGTGCCGACTTTGTGTTCCGGTGTGTATTACGGACTATTTGCTTCTGATCAGTTCACATCCCAGTCCAGCTTTGTGGTGCGTTCTCCTAAAAGCCAATCGTCTTTGAACGGCTTGGGCGCTATTTTGCAGGGGTCTGGTTTCTCTCGTGCGCAAGACGATATTTATACCGTGCAGGAATATATGCAGTCGCGTTCGGCTTTGGACGCGTTGCGTAAGAAAATGCCCGTTCGTGATTTTTATGAAAAAGAAGGCGACATTTTCAGCCGTTTTAATGGTTTTGGCCTGCGTGGCGAGGATGAAGCGTTTTATCAATACTACCGCGATAAGGTATCCATCCATTTTGACTCTGTCTCAGGCATTTCTAATTTGAGCGTTACATCTTTCAATGCCGGTGAATCTCAAAAGATCAATGATGCTTTGCTCAAACAGGGTGAGGTATTGATCAACCAGCTGAACGAACGTGCGCGTCAGGATACGATTCGTTATGCTCAGGAAGTGGTCAATTCGGCTGAAGAGAAAGTTAAAGAAGCTTCGGCTCAATTGACAAAATTCCGTGTTTCCAACGGTATTTTTGACTTAAAGGCGCAATCTGATGTGCAAATGGGTTTGGTATCCAAATTGCAGGACGAGTTGATTGTCATTCAGACCCAGCTGGACCAGGTAAAAGCCGTTACGCCTGAAAACCCGCAAATTCCAGGTTTGATTGCGCGCGAGAAGAGCTTGCGTAAAGAAATCTCGCAACAAATGAAAGCGATTTCCGGCGGTGGCGAGGGTTCGTTGTCCAATCAGGCGGCGGAATATCAGCGCGTGTATTTGGAAAACGAATTGGCCGAAAAACAATTGGCTGCGGCGATGACTTCTTTGGAAAGTGCAAAAGCGGAAGCAGATCGTCAGCAATTGTATTTGGAAGTGATTTCCCAACCGAACAAACCTGACTTGGCGCATGAGCCAAACCGTCTGTACAACATTGTGGCAACGTTTGTCATCGGTTTGATTGTCTATGGCATTGCCGTGTTGCTGTCTGCAAGTATCCGTGAGCATAAAAACTGATGAAAGAGCTACATAAAACATCGTTTTTGGAGTCGCTGCTTATCCAAAAAAGGGTAATCGGCGCACTCTTAATGCGTGAAATTATTACTCGCTACGGTCGTAATAACATTGGTTTTTTGTGGTTATTTGTCGAACCTTTGCTGCTGACTTTGGTTATGGTGTTGATGTGGAAATTCTTCCGCATGAACAACGTGTCGGCTTTGAATATCGTGGCTTTCACGCTGACAGGCTATCCGATGATGATGATGTGGCGTAATGCCTCTAATCGCGCCATCGGTTCGATTGCGGCCAATACAAGCCTGCTGTATCACCGAAATGTACGTGTTTTAGATACCATTTTTGCGCGTATGTTGTTGGAGATTGCCGGTGCCACCATTGCGCAGGTCGTGATTATGTTCGCATTGGTCATCATCGGTTGGATTGATGTACCGGCAGATATTTTCTATATGTTGTTGGCTTGGCTTTTGATGGCTATGTTTGCCGTTGGATTGGGGCTGGTCATCTGTTCGGTGGCATTTCACTTTGAGCCGTTTGGCAAGGTTTGGAGTACCATCAGTTTTGTGATGATGCCTTTGTCCGGCGTGTTTTTCTTCGTACACAACCTGCCTCAGCAGTTGCAACACTATGTGCTGATGCTTCCGATGGTGCATGGTACAGAAATGTTCCGTGCCGGATATTTTGGTAACAGCGTTACGACTTACGAAAATCCTTGGTATATTTTGTTGTGTAACTTGGTTTTGCTGCTGCTTGGTTTGGCGATGGTGGCGAGATTCAGCAAAGGGGTTGAGCCGCAATGATTTCAGTTGAACACGTTTCCAAACGCTATCTGACCCGCCAAGGTTGGCGGACAGTCTTACACGATATCAACTTCAAAATGGAGAAGGGTGAGAAAATCGGTATTCTCGGCCGCAACGGTGCAGGTAAATCGACGCTCATCCGTTTGATCAGCGGCGTTGAGCCGCCGACCACGGGCGAAATCAAGCGGACGATGAGTATTTCTTGGCCTTTGGCATTCTCCGGTGCGTTTCAAGGCAGTCTGACCGGTATGGACAATTTGCGTTTCATCTGCCGGATTTACAATGTCGATATCGATTATGTGAAGAACTTTACCGAAGAGTTTTCCGAGCTGGGGCAATATCTTTACGAGCCGGTCAAGCGTTATTCTTCAGGTATGAAGGCGCGTTTGGCATTTGCTTTGTCGTTGGCTGTAGAATTTGACTGCTATCTGATTGACGAAGTGATTGCGGTTGGCGACTCGCGCTTTGCCGATAAATGTAAGTACGAGTTGTTTGAGAAGCGCAAAGACCGTTCCATCATCTTGGTGTCACACAGCCACAGCGCCATGAAGCAATATTGCGATAATGCGATGGTGCTGGAAAAAGGGCATATGCACCAGTTTGAAGATATGGACAAAGCCTACGAATATTATAATTCGCTGCCTTAAAGCGATTGTTTTTTAAATCAGGCCGTCTGAAATTTCAGACGGCCTGTCCGTTGGAATTCTATTGATGAACATTACTCAAATTCTCTCCCAAGAACTCTCCGCCACCGCCGCGCAAATCAATGCCGCCATTGAGCTTTTGGACGACGGCGCGACCGTCCCTTTTATCGCGCGTTACCGTAAAGAAGCCACAGGCGGGCTGGATGATACGCAGCTGCGTCAGCTTGCCGAGCGGCTGCAATACCTGCGCGAGTTGGAGGAGCGCAAAGCCGTTGTGTTAAAAAGCATTGAAGAACAAGGCAAACTTTCAGACGACCTCAGGGCGCAAATCGAAGCCGCCGACAACAAAACCGCGCTGGAAGACCTGTATTTGCCCTACAAACCCAAACGCTGCACCAAAGCGCAAATCGCGCGCGAACACGGTTTACAGCCGCTGGCGGATGTGTTGCTTGCCGAACAGCCGCAGGACGTGGAAGCCGTCGCGCAAGGTTACCTGAACGAAAACGTCCCCGACACCAAAGCCGCGTTGGACGGTGCGCGCGCGATTCTGATGGAGCAATTTGCCGAAGATGCGGAACTCATCGGCACGCTGCGCGACAAGTTGTGGAACGAAGCCGAAATCCACGCGCAAGTCATTGAAGGCAAGGAAATCGAAGGCGAAAAATTCAGCGATTATTTCAACCATCGCGAACCTATTCGTACCATGCCCAGCCACCGCGCGCTGGCGGTTTTGCGCGGCCGCAACGAAGGCGTGTTGAACATCGCGCTCAAATACCAGCCCGACGACACGCCGATTACGCAGCAAAGCGAATACGAGCAAATCATCGCCCGCCGCTTCAAGGTTTCAGACGGCCACAAATGGCTGCGCGACACCGTGCGCCTGACTTGGCGCGCAAAAATCTTTTTGTCGCTGGAACTCGAAGCCCTAAATCGTTTGAAAGAAGCCGCCGATACCGACGCGATTACCGTGTTCGCCCGCAATCTCAAAGACTTGCTGCTCGCTGCACCTGCCGGACGGCTGACCACGCTGGGTCTCGACCCGGGCTACCGCAACGGCGTGAAATGCGCCGTGGTGGACGATACGGGCAAGCTGCTGGATACCGTTATTGTCTATTTGCATCAAGAAAACAATATGTTGGCAACGCTGTCGCGCCTGATCAAGCAGCACGGCGTGAAGCTCATCGCCATCGGTAACGGCACCGCCAGCCGTGAAACTGACAAAATCGCGGGCGAACTGGTGCGCGGAATGCCGGAAATGGGGCTGCACAAAATCGTCGTTTCCGAAGCCGGCGCGTCGATTTATTCCGCGTCCGAAC
>NZ_CATNVN010000108.1:0-6217 GCF_951230505.1 uncultured Neisseria sp. | reverse complement strand
CCATAAAATATTCAGAATTCTACAAAATATCGATTAACCCGATAGAGGTTATCATCAAGACGAGGAACACAAAATGCAGAAAATTCCAGAATTGGTCTGCCCCGCCGGCAACCTGCCTGCACTGAAAACCGCTGTGGACAACGGTGCGGATACGGTTTACATGGGTTTGAAAGATGCGACCAATGCACGAAACTTTCCGGGACTGAATTTCGATATGAAATCTGCGCGGGAAGGCGTAGCTTACGCCCATGCGCGCGGGCGCAATGTACTGATGGCCATCAATACATTCGCACAAGCCGGCCAAGTGGAGCGTTGGCACGCTGCTGTGGATACGGCGGCGGATTTGGGTGCCGATGCGATTATTGTTGCCGACCCCGCCATCATGGCGTATGCGGCAGACAAACATCCGAATTTACGCCTGCATATGTCAGTACAAGGTTCGGCCACCAATTACGAAGCCATCAATATGATGAAAGAGCTGTTCGGCATCCGTCGTGCCGTTTTGCCGCGCGTACTGACCATCGATCAGGTCAAACATGTGATTGACAATACTGATGTGGAAATTGAAGTCTTTGGTTTCGGCAGTTTGTGTGTGATGGTGGAAGGCCGTTGCATCTTGTCGAGCTATGCAACAGGCGAATCGCCCAATATGCAAGGTGTCTGCTCTCCGGCAAAATCCGTCCGCTGGGAACAACTGCCCGACCGCATGAACGTACGTCTAAACCAGGTATTGATAGACCAATACAAACCCAATGAACCGGCAGGTTATCCAACCTTGTGCAAAGGCCGCTTTGAAGTCAATGATGAAACCTACTATGCTTTGGAAGAACCGACCAGCCTGAATGTTTTGGAAATGTTGCCCGAACTCATCAAAATCGGTGTGTCCGCCATCAAAATCGAGGGACGCCAACGCAGTCCGATGTATACGGCGCAAGTAACCAAATCCCTGCGCCAAGCACTGGATGCAGCTGCAGCCGACCCATCGCATTTCAAAGTCAATCCGTCCTGGAACAATGCCTTGAGCAAAGTTTCGGAAGGTCATCAGACAACTTTGGGCGCATACAACCGCCCATGGAAATAAGGGGAAGAAAATGAATTCATTGAAATTGTCGCTGGGCCCTATTTTATTTTTCTGGCAAAAAGAAGCCCTACTGGAATTTTACGTTTCCATGCTGGATACGCCGTTGGATACGGTCTATTTGGGCGAGGTAGTCTGCTCACGCCGTCAGAAAATGCGCTTTGCCGACTGGTTCGGACTGGCTGAAGACTTGGCGGAAAGCGGTAAGGAGATTATTCTTTCTTCACAAGTCCTGCTCGAAAGCGAATCCGATCTGAAACGCTTGCGCAAAATCACGGAGCAGGGAAAGTTTAAAGTTGAAGCCAACGACATGGGGGCGGTCAAATTGGCACGCGAACACGGCATTCCTTTTGTTGCCGGTGCAAGCCTGAATATCTACAACGAAACTACTTTGGACGTATTCCGAAAATTAGGGGCATTCCGCTGGATTGCACCGTCCGAGCTAAGCCGCGATAAGGTTGCCGAAATCATCAAGGCTTCAGACGGCATTGAAACTGAACTCTTCGCTTGGGGTAAAATGCCGCTTGCCTATTCATCACGTTGCTTTACCGCCCGCCATTACAATCTGAATAAAGACAGTTGCGAGTTCCGCTGCCTCGATCATGAGCACGGTATGGCCATGAATACGCGAGAAGGCCAGCCGTTTCTCACCATCAACGGCATCCAAACCATGTCTTACGGCTGCCAAAACCTACTGCCCCACCATGAAGACTTGAATAAAATCGGCGTGAATATGCTCAGACTGTCGCCACAAATGCACAGCATGGCTGAAATTATCCAAATTCACCGCGATGTATTGGACGGAAAAGCCACATGGGAAGATGTCCACCCTGAGTTGGAACGATTGACTACCGGAACACTGGTTGACGGCTATTGGCGCGGTCAGCCCGGTATTGAAACCGTGAAGGAGGCATATTATGGCGCTGCCTGAAATCATATTACCCAAATGGATGACAAAAATCGGTACCAAACTTCCCGGCAAACCTCCACGCTTTGTTTTGGTCTCCGTATTGAATACCATGCTGAGAAAAGGTTTACTGCCTGCCGATATGGAACTTTTTGCCGGAAGAAAATTCGAAATCGAAGTTTTGGATGCCGGTATCAAAGTGCGGTTTAGTGCCAATACGGAAAAATTCCTGGACGACAACTTCAGTGGCGTCCCCGATCTGAGGCTGGCGGCCAACGGTATAGACTTCATGCGCATGATGATGCGCGAGGAAGATCCCGATACCTTATTTTTCAACCGTAAATTGCAAATCGAAGGCGATACGGAACTGGGGCTAATTACCAAAAACTTACTCGACAGTGTTGAGTGGCCTTTCAGCGAATGGTTCCTGAAACGCAGCACGTCCACTTTGGATTGATTAATTTTGGTTGAACCAAGAACAAAGGCCGTCTGAATGTTTCAGACGGCCTTATATATTTCACCTCTTTGATATGTCTTCTCTTATTGGTTTTATCAAATATAAAAAAGCGTACCTTGTTAGGTACGCTTTTTTCAATCCGACTCAAAA
This sequence comes from uncultured Neisseria sp., assembly GCF_951230505.1. Lineage (NCBI taxonomy): Bacteria > Pseudomonadati > Pseudomonadota > Betaproteobacteria > Neisseriales > Neisseriaceae > Neisseria > uncultured Neisseria sp. The sequence continues at coordinate 3,625 of NZ_CATNVN010000108.1, read as the reverse complement.
TTAGAATTTTGCACCGGACTCATTTGCCATAAAGTCTACAGCCGCTTTAACCTCATCGTCACTCAAGCTGCTGTTGCCGCCTTTGGCAGGCATTGAATTAAAACCTTCAAGCGCGTGTTTGTGCAAAGTATCTTTACCTTGCTTAATTCGAGGAGCCCAGTCGTCTTTTTTACCGACAACAGGTGCGCCCGGAATCATACCGCCATGACATGTTTTACAGTTGGCTTCAAAAACAGCTTTGCCGTCTACCTTAACCGGAGCTGCTTCTGCTTTTTCAGCAGGTTTGGCTTCAGCAGCCGGAGCAGCTTTAGCATCTGAAGCAGCTTTATCGGCAGCAGGAGCAGAAGCAGCCGCCGGAGCAGAAGCATCGGCAGGTTGAGCTACCGGAGCAGGCTCGGCTTTTTTAGCAGGAACTTTTTTACCGTCTTTGTTGGACAAACCCCAAACATAAGCGGTCATGATGTGCAGCTTGTCTTTGTCAAGGAAGTGACCCCAAGCAGGCATTTGGCTGCTGCGGCCGTTGGTAATGGTTTCGGTAATCGCTTTTTGAGTACCGCCCCACAACCATACATCGTCGGTCAGATTCGGGCCGAGGCCTTGGATACCTTGACCTTTGTCGCCGTGACAAGTGAAACAGTTGGCAGGTGGGCCGCTAAACAGGGCTTTACCGCGTTCTGCACGTTCTTCGTCGTATTGACCTTTAGGTTTAGAAAGAGACATAACATACTGTGTTACGTTTTTCACTCCTTCTTCACCCAAAGCAGGCCCCCATGCCGGCATAGAGGCAGTACGGCCTTTTTCAATGGTTTCCTGAATTTTTTCAGGTTCGCCACCCCACAACCAGTCGTCGTCGGTCAAATTCGGGAAGCCTTTGGAGCCTTTGGCATCTGAGCCGTGACATTGGATACAGTAGGTATTGAAAAGGTTTTGTGCAATAGCACGGGCTTCAGGGTCTTTAGCCACTTTCTCAATCGGCATATTGGAAAATTTAGCATACACTTTACCGTATTGCTGATTGGCTTTGGCAACTTCTTCTTCATATTGACCATGGCTGCTCCAGCCCCACAGGCCTTTGTAATCGCCAATACCTGGATACATAATCAGGTAGCCGACGCCAAACAGCCATGTGCAGACATAAAGCCAAAACCACCAACGTGGCAGAGGGTTGTTGTACTCCGAAATGCCGTCCCACTCATGACCTGTGGTTTTTACTTCTTCGCCTTTTTTAGGGCGTTTCACAACGTTTTGCGAAAGCAGAAGCCAAGCCAGGCCGATGAAGCTGAGCACGACGATAACGGCAATATATATACTCCAGAAACTACTGGTAAATTGGGATGTTGTGTTCATTATTTTGCTCCGTGATCACGGACTGACTGAGCTTGATCGTCCTTTTCAGACGGCCTTTGTTCGTCATTATCGAAAATACTGCTGGCAGCATCGTCATAGTTTTTCTTATTGCGTCTATTGAATACAATATAGAGAACTAAAATAAAGCTGATAAATACCCAAACAGTAAAGAGCGAGCGAGCCCAGTTAGCGTCCATGATGTTACCTTACGTTTTTCAATGCCAAGCCCAAGCCTTGCAGATAGGCGATAACAGCGTCCAGCTCTGATTTGTTAGCCAGCATTTCAGGTGCTTTGGCAATTTCTTCATCGCTGTAAGGTGTACCCACTTTACGCAGGGCTTTCATATGCGCCACAGTTGCCTCGGCATCGACTTTATTGCGTGCGAGCCATGGGAATGCAGGCATATTGGACTCCGGCACAACGTCGCGTGGGTTCAGCAGGTGGATGCGGTGCCATTCATCGGAATAACGGCCGCCAACACGAGCCAAATCCGGACCGGTACGTTTAGAACCCCATTGGAACGGATGGTCATAAACAGACTCACCGGCAACAGAGTAATGACCGTAACGTTCAGTTTCTGCACGGAATGGACGAATCATTTGAGAGTGGCAGTTGTAGCAGCCTTCGCGTACATAAATATCGCGACCTGCCACTTGCAGGGCGTTATATGGTTTCACGCCGGGTGCAGGTTCGGTAACTGCCTTGGTGAAGAACAGCGGAACAGCCTCAATCAGAAGGCCGACGCTGACTACAAGCAGGGTGAATACAATCAGTACACCGACTTTTTCTTCAGCTAATTGTTGTAATTTCATTTTGGTAGCCTATCTTTCTTGTCATTAGTGGTGTTGAGTTTGAGAAACCGCAGGAATCTCAGCATCAACTGCTTTACCACTGATAGCAGTACGGTAAACGTTATATGCCATGATGCACATACCGCTCAGGTACAGAAGACCGCCGGTGAAACGAATCATGTAGTAAGGCATGGTACGTTTTACGGATTCAACGAAGGAATAAGTCAGCGTGCCGTCGTCATTCAAAGAACCCCACATCAGACCTTGCATTACGCCGGCAATCCACATTGCAGCGATATACAGAACCACGCCGATGGTCGCGATCCAGAAATGCGCCTCAACCAATTTGGTGCTGTACATTTCATTTTTGCCGAACAAGCGGGGAATCATATAGTAAACGGAACCGATGGTTACAAAGCCCACCCAGCCCAATGCGCCGGCGTGAACGTGTGCAACAGTCCAGTCGGTGTAGTGGCTCAGAGCGTTAACGGTTTTGATAGACATCATCGGGCCTTCGAAGGTAGACATACCGTAGAAAGACAGAGAAACGATCAAGAATTTCAAAATCGGGTCGGTACGCAGTTTGTCCCATGCGCCGGACAGAGTCATGATACCGTTGATCATACCGCCCCAAGAAGGCGCAAACAGGATCAAAGACAATACCATACCCAAAGATTGAGTCCAGTCAGGCAATGCGGTGTAGTGCAAGTGGTGAGAACCTGCCCACATATAAGTGAAAATCAAAGCCCAGAAGTGAACAACGGACAAGCGGTAAGAGTAAATCGGACGGCCCGCTTGTTTAGGCACGAAATAGTACATCATACCCAAGAAGCCGGCTGTCAGGAAAAAGCCCACCGCATTGTGGCCATACCACCATTGAACCATCGCATCAATCGCACCTGCGTAAACCGGATAAGATTTCATCAAACCGGCAGGGATGCTGATATTATTGACGATGTGCAACAGCGCAACGGCCAAAATAAAGCCGCCGTAGAACCAGTTGGCAACGTAAATATGTTTGATTTTACGTTTGGCAATCGTACCGAAGAATACGATAGCGTAGGCAACCCACACCAGCGTAATCAAAATGTCGATAGGCCATTCCAATTCGGCGTATTCTTTACCTTGGGTGTAACCCATAGGCAAGCTGATGGCCGCAGCCACGATAACAGCCTGCCAACCCCAGAAGGTAAATGCAGGCAGCCAACCGCCAAACAGACGGGTATTACATGTACGTTGAACAACGTAGTATGATGTACCGATCAAACCGCAACCGCCGAATGCAAAAATAACCGCATTGGTGTGCAGAGGACGCAGGCGGCCGAAGTGGAACCAAGGTCCGATATTGGATAAATCGAGGGCCGGAGCAAAAAGCTGGGCAGCGACGATAACGCCAACCAACATGCCCACAATACCCCAAACTACAGTCATGATGGCGAACTGGCGCACCACTTTGTAGTTATAAGTTTGTGTGTCCATGGAAGTC
>NZ_CATNVN010000107.1:0-6234 GCF_951230505.1 uncultured Neisseria sp. | reverse complement strand
GGCATTATTGCCGGCGGTTTGGTCGATTTGGACAACCGCCTCACAGGCCGTCTGATAAACATCGTCATCACCGTCGCCCTGTTTACCCTCTCCTCACTGCTTGCCCAAAGCACCATCGGCACAGGCATTCCCTTCATCTTGGCCATGACCCTGATGACTTTCGGCTTCACCATCCTCGGCACCGTCGGCCTCAAATACCGCACCATCGCCTTCGGTGCGCTCGCCGTCGCCACCTACACCACGCTGACCTACACCCCCGAAAGCTACTGGCTGACCAATCCCGTCATGATTCTGCTGGGTACAGTCCTATACAGCGTCAACACCCTGATCTTCCAAATCATACTGCCCCACCGCCCCGTCCAAGAAACCGTCGCCAACGCCTACGACGCACTCAGCAACTACTTCGATGCCAAAGCCGACTTTTTCGACCCCGACGAAGCCGCATGGCTGGGCAACCGCCAAATCGACCTGGCCATGAGCAACACCGGCGTGATTACCGCCTTCAACCAATGCCGTGCCGCACTTTTCTACCGATTACGCGGCCAACACCGCCATCCGCGCACCGCCAAAATGCTGCGCTACTACCTCTGCGCGCAAGACATGCACGAACGCATCAGCTCCGCCCACGTCGATTACAGCGAAATGGCCGAGCAGCTCAAAAACACCGACCTCATCTTCCGCATCCGCCGCCTGCTTGAAATGCAAGGCCAGGCGTGCCGCAACGTTGCCGCCTCCCTGCGCAACAACAAACCCTACGCATACAGCAAACGCCTCGGCCGCGCCATGGAAGGCTGCCGCCAATCCCTCAGCCATTTTGCCGAGACCCATGCCGACAATGCCAACCTCCACAATATCCGCCGCCTGCTCGACAACCTCAGCAGCGTCGATTACCAACTGCGGCAACTGCAAAACGATGCGTCCCTTGCCAAAAACGACAACGCCGACACCCGCATCGCCGCCCTTGAAAACACCAAGTTCCGCAATATCGGCGAGACCGTCCTCAGCCAACTCAATTTCGACTCCAGCGTATTCCGCCATGCCACTCGCCTCTCCATCGTCGTTGCCGCGGCCTGCATCATTGTCGAAATCCTCCATCTCAACCTCGGCTACTGGATTCTGCTGACCGCCCTTTTCGTCTGCCAACCCAACTACACCGCCACCAAAAGCCGCGTGTACCAACGTATCGCCGGCACGATTCTCGGCGTGATTGTCGGTTCGCTCGTCCCCTACTTCACCCCGTCCGTTGAAACCAAACTCTGGATTGTCATCGCCAGCACCACCCTGTTTTTCATCACCCGAAGCTACAAATACAGCTTCTCCACCTTCTTCATCACCATCCAAGCCCTGACCAGCCTCTCGCTTGCCGGTTTGGACGTGTACCACGCCATGCCCATCCGCATCATCGACACCATCGTCGGTTCCGTTATCGCATGGGCCGCCGCCACCTACCTCTGGCCCGATTGGCGTTACCTCACTCTCAGCCACACCGCCGCCCAGACCATCACTGCCAACGGCCGCTATCTCGACGCCATCCTCGACCAGCTGCAAAACGGCAGCCGCGACGATGTCGACTACCGCCTTACCCGCCGCCAAGCCCACGAAAGCACCGCCGCCCTCAGCAGCACCTTATCCGACATGAGCAGCAACCCGAAAAAATACCAAGACCGCCTGCAAGACGGTTTTACCCTGCTCAAAACCAGCTATGCGCTGACCGGCCACATTTCCGCGCTCGGCGCATACCGTGACCAGGTTCATCACGACGGCAGTGATACCTTCGCCCCATATGCCCGCCTGACCCACCACATCGCCGAACTCCTCAAACAAATGCCGCAGACCGAACCGGCCACCTTCGATGCAAGCATCGAAGCCATCCGACAGGAATTTGCCGATTTGGAACAGACCGACAAAGAGCAGTCCCAACAAAACCAAATCCTCAAACACCAGCTCGACCTCATCATCCGCCAGCTTGCACCGTGTTATCAGGCATTGCACAGACAGTCGGATACGCAAACCGCCTAAACCGATAACACATTTCAACAAAATAAATAAGGCCGTCTGAAACCTGATTTCCAGATTTCAGACGGCCTTTATTCAGCCATCGAGATTAAAACCGATTACGCGCCGCGTTTTTCCAAAGCGGCTACGGCAGGCAACTCTTTGCCTTCTAAGAACTCAAGGAACGCGCCGCCGCCGGTAGAGATGTAGCTGATTTGATCGGTTACGCCGAATTTGGCAATCGCCGCCAAAGTGTCGCCGCCGCCGGCAATCGAGAACGCATCGCTTTGGGCAATTGCTTCGGCCAATACTTTGGTACCGCCGGCAAATTGGTCAAATTCAAACACGCCGACCGGGCCATTCCATACGACCGTACCGGCAGCTTTGAGCAAATCGGCCAAAGCAGCGGCGGATTTAGGGCCGATGTCCAAAATCATGTCGTCTTCGGCAACGTCGGCAATGTCTTTCACCACAGCTTCCGCATCGGCGGCGAAGGCTTTAGCGACAACCACATCGGTCGGCAGCGGAACAGAGCCGCCTTTGGCCGCCATTTTTGCCATGATTTTTTTGGATTCTTCCACCAAATCGTGTTCGGCCAAAGATTTGCCGATGGCTTTGCCTTCTGCCAGCAAGAATGTGTTGGCAATGCCGCCGCCGACGATGAGTTGGTCGACTTTGTCGGCCAAAGATTCGAGGATGGTCAGTTTGGTAGACACTTTGCTGCCGGCAACGATGGCAACCATCGGATGAGCCGGTTGTTTCAGGGCTTTGCCCAAAGCGTCGAGTTCGCCCGCCATCAACACGCCTGCGCAGGCAACGGGCGCGGCTTGGGCAACGGCTTCGGTCGAAGCTTGGGCGCGGTGGGCGGTACCGAATGCGTCGTTGACGAACACGTCGCACAAAGAAGCGTAGGCTTTGCCCAGCTCCAAGTCGTTTTTCTTCTCGCCTTTGTTGATGCGCACGTTTTGCAACATCACGACATCACCGGAGTTCAAAGTCGGTTTGTTTTCACGCCAGTCGTTCAATACTTTCACGTCTTTGCCCAACAGTTTGCCCAAATGCGCGGCAACAGGCGCTACATCGTCTTCAGGATGGAATTCGCCTTCGGTCGGACGGCCGAGGTGGGTCATCACGATCACAGACGCGCCGTTGTCCAAGCAGTATTTGATGGATGCGAGCGAAGCGCGGATACGGGTGTCGTCACTGATGTTGCCGTCTTTGAACGGTACGTTCATATCGGCGCGGATCAGAACGGTTTTGCCTTGAACATTTTGTTCGGTCAGTTTCAAAAATGCCATGATGATTCCTTTGTGATGGTTGGGAACGGGAATGTTTGGGATTATCCGCGAATGAAGCGCGACGGTAAAGATTGGCAACGGCCGCGCTTGATGTGAATCAGCAGATAAGGCCCGGGCCGTCTGAAACATTCGGCCAATCTTTGCAGATTTTCCGCTATACTTTGACGATTGATTTTCATTTTACGGATTAAACCATGTTACGCCGAATTGCTTTAATGCTTGCCTTCGCATTGCCTGCCGCTTCATGGGCGCAGACGCTTTCTGAAACCCTGCCCAACGGTCTGAAAATCATCGTCAAAGAAGACCACCGCGCGCCAGTGGCCGTTTCGCAGATTTGGTACAAAATCGGCAGCGTGGATGAAAAACCGGGCAAAAGCGGCCTGAGCCATGCTTTGGAACACATGATGTTTAAAGGCACGAAAGACGTTCCCTCCGGCGAGTTCAACCGCCGCGTGTCCGAGCTGGGCGGGCAAAACAACGCCTACACCAACCGCAATGAAACGGTCTATTACGAAAACGTCGCCGCCGCCAACCTGCCCGAAATTCTGAAGCTCGAAGCCGACCGCATGCACAACCTCAACTTCAGCGACAAAGAATTCCTCAACGAGATGAACGTCATCCGCGAAGAACGCCGCCAGCGCACGGAAGACACGGCCGACGGCAAAATGTGGGAGCAAGCCTATCTTGCCGCCTTTACCCAACCGTCCATGCGCGCCTCCGTCATCGGCTACATGAAAGATTTGCACACCCTCAAAGCCGACGACTTGCGCGCGTGGTACAAACAATATTACGCGCCCAACAATGCCGTATTGGTCATTGTCGGCGATGTCGATGCCAAACAAACGCTTCAGACGGCCGCCAAACTCTTCGGCGATATTCCCGCCAAAGCCCAGCCGCCGCGCAACAAACTGAATACCGAACCCTATTTGCGCAAGCCTGTTACAATCAAAGCCACTTCTCCGGTCACACACCAGCCGCTGATTGCCATCAACTTCCGTGTGCCGAAACTCCAAAAACTCGATGACACGATGCCTTTCGCCCTCGACATCCTCTCCGATATTTTGGCAGGCAACGCGTCCAGCCGTTTTGACAAAAACCTCGTGCGCGGCAAGCAAACCGCATTGAGCGCAGGAACGCATTACGACATCATCAGCCGCGAAATGCCGCTGTTCAGCGTCATAGCCATGCCTGCCGAAGGCGTGAAAACCGATACCTTAATTACCCAGCTGCGCCAAGAAATCAAAGACATTGCCGACAACGGTGTTTCCGAAGAAGAATTGCAGCGCGTCAAAACCCAGGCAGCAGTCAACGAAATCTACGCCAAAGACTCCATGTCTTCCCAAGCCTCCATGATGAGCCGCCTCGAAGCGCGCGGTTTCCAATATACCGACGAACAAGAAATCCACCGCCGCCTACAGGCCGTCAGCGCGCAAGAAGTACAGGCCGCCGCCCGGATGTTGACCGACGAGCGCATGAGTACCGTCATCATCGAACCGCAAAAACCTGCCGCCGCACCAAGCAAAAAAGCTGCCAAACGCCGATAAACATCAGGCCGTCTGAAAGCCCATACCCTTTCAGACGGCCCTAACAGAAAGCCACAACATGAAACCCACCCTGCTCGCCCTTGCCCTACTCCTGCCCTTAAGCGTCCAAGCCGCCACCGACATCCAACGCTGGCGCAACCGCGACGGCACCCAAATCCTCCTTGTCGAACGCCACGAAAACCCCATCATCGACCTTGAAGTCAGCTTCAAGGGCGCAGGCAGCGTCGCCAATCCGGACGGCAAAAGCCAAGTTGCCGAATTTACCGCTGCCCTCCTGACCGACGGCACCCAAGAGCTGGACGAAGAAGCCTTCAATGCCGAAGCCGACAACATCGGCGCACAAATCAGCAGCGACAGCAATGCCGAAAGCGCGTCTGCAGGCTTCCGCAGCCTCAGCAAAGCCGACATCCGCGACAAAGCCGCCAACTTGCTCAACCACTCGCTGACCCGTCCGCGCTTTGACGAAGCCGTTTTCCGCCGCCGTCAAACCCAATCCATCACCGGCTTGCAACAACAAGAAACCACCCCCGACTACACCGCCACGCGCGAACTGACCAAACTCATCTACCCGAACCACCCCTACGGCAGCGGCGCAAACATAACCGTTGACAGCCTCAAACGAGTTAGTCTGGACGACATCCGCGCCTTCCACCACACCCACTACGGCAAAGACAACGCCATCGTCGCCATCGTCGGCGACCTCAACCGCAAACAGGCAGAGCAACTGGTCGATCGCATCCTCAAAGACCTGCCGGCCAAAGCCACCGCAACCCACGCCATCCCGCCCGTTCCCAAACAAACCGCCCAACGCCGCGACATCCCCTTTGCCGGCACACAAGCACAAGTCCTGCTCGGCACCTCCCTCATCAAACGCCACGACCCCGACTACTACGCCCTCGTTGCCGGCAACTACATCCTCGGCGGCGGCGGTTTCGACAGCCGGCTCATGAAAGTTTTGCGCGACCAACACGGCTACACCTACGGCGTATACAGCAGCCTCGCCCCGGCGACAGAAGAAGGCACGTTTGCCGTTTCCTACTCCACCCAAAAGAAAAACACCAAAGCCTCACTGGCCGACACCCAAGCCGTCATCGAACAGTTTATCGCCGAAGGCCCGACCGAAGCTGAACTGAAACAGGCCAAAGCCAACATCGTCGGCAGCTTCCCCCTGCGCTACGACTCCAACGACAAACTGCTCAACTACCTGAGCCTGATCGGCCTCTACGACCTGCCCAACGACTACTTGGAAGCCTACCCCAAAGCCATCAACAGCCTGACCGTCAAACAAGTCCGCGACGCATGGCAACACCGCGTTAAATTCAAAGACCTCAACACCGTCGTTGTCGGTGCAGAATAAAACGCTTTAAAACAACAGGCCGTCTGAAAGATTTTTCAGA